>SKIU01000053.1 GCA_007116275.1 candidate division SR1 bacterium
CGTCACAGTCTTGCTCATGTACTTGCGCAAGCGGTACAGAGAACGATTGATCCAGCGGTACAATTGGGTACTGGTCCGGCTGTCGATACTGGATTTTATTACGATATGTTGTTTTCTGATGGTGTAGAGTTTGGTGAAGAACAATTGAAGCCGTTGCAGAAAAATATGGAAGGTGTTGTCAAAGAAAAACAATGATTTGCTTCATATACCGCTATAGATATCGATGACGCAAAAGCGTTGGTTGCAGTAATGGGGCAGGATTTTAAGGGAGAACTTTTGGATAAATTTTTTGCACAAGATAAAGATGCTGTCTATACTTTCTGGTATAATTATGTGGATGCACAGATGTTGCCGAGATTGGAAAAAACTTGTGATCCGGAGTATATTACCTATTACAAAAAGATTACAGAGTATCTAATGAACCTGGATTCTTCGCTTCACTCAGAATGACAAGAGCGTTTTGTGACGTTTATTGATCTATGTGAAGGGTGACACTGTGAAACGACAGCTGATATTGTTTCCGGATCATTCAAACTCGATAAAGTGGCTGGTGCGTATCGACAAGCTAAAGAGTCAAATCCTATGATGACGAGGGTTTATGGACTTGCATTTGAAAATAAAGAAAAACTGAAAGAGCATCAAGCGATGATGGAAGAAGCTAAAAAGAGAGATCATAGAAAGTTGGGCAAGGATTTGGATATTTTTATGACGAGTGATGAGATAGGTGCATGATTGCCACTATACTTGCCGCAGGGAGCTACGATTAGACAGTTGTTGGAAAAATATTGTTATCAAGAAGCGAAAAAGGCTGGTTATGAGTATGTCTATACCCCACACATCGGAAAGTCGGATCTGTTTGCTCGTTCGGGGCATTTGGATCATTATGCTGATGGGATGTATGCGCCCATTGATATGGTCAATCTCAAAGGGCAGGGAGCTGATGTGGATGGCAAGACTGAAAAGTTTTACCTCAAGCCCATGAACTGCCCGATGCATCACTATATCTATATGCACAAACCACGTAGTTATCGTGAGCTGCCTTTTAGGCTCTATGAATATGGGACAGTTTATAGATATGAAGATAGTGGTGTGTTGACTGGTCTGATCAGGGTAAGATGATTTACGCAAAATGATGCCCATGTGTACTGTCAAAAAAATCAGCTCAAAGATGTGATATCTGAAGCATTGACTCGTTTTATGAAGGCATATGATGCTATTGGTATCAAAGATTATACACTGAGATTTAGTCTGCCGGATTTTGTCAATGATGCAGAAAAGTATGGCGAAGAGACTCCTGAATGGACTGAGTCGATAGACTCTATGAGACAGGTGCTGGATGAGCTTGGGGTGGATTATTATGATGCTGTTGGTGAAGCAGCGTTTTATGGGCCAAAGATTGATATTCAGGTAAAAAATGTGAATGGAAAAGAAGATAGTCTCTCAACAATACAGGTGGATTATTCTATTGCGCCAAAGTTTGGTATTACGTTTAAAAATGCTGATGGAGAGGAAGAAGTGCCTGCTATTATCCATATGGCACTGATGGGATCGGTGGATCGTTTTATGGCATTTATGCTTGAGATGACCGCTGGTAAGTTGCCGTTTTGGTTGACTCCTGTGCAGATAAAGATATTGACAATCAACAATGAGCCTGAGACGATGGATTATGTTGCTAAAATTAGATCGGTATTGGATGATGTGGTGCTTATGGAGCCGTTGAAGTATAATGAAATAAGGTCTGCTGTGGATGATAGAAATGAAAGTTTGAGTAAAAAAATCAGAGAGGCAACACTGCAAAAAGTGCCGATGCAGTTTATTATCTGACCAAAAGATATCGCTGATCAGTCTGTGAGTGTAAGAACTGCTGCTGGTGAGTCTGTGATATCGTTGGCTGATTTGGCAGAGTTTGTGCAGGGGTTTGCCTAAAAAGTTTTCTGTTATTGTAAAATGTCGCTCCACATATGAAGCGACTTTTTTTAAGCATTTAATACTAGTATAATCGATATTACTAACATAATAACGTATACTAGTATTTTTAGAATTCTTGTTTTCATATTTTTTTTCTGTTTATATGTTTTTGGGTAGTAAAAAGCTAATCATTTTTGGGATGATTAGCTCTTTTGTCTTTGTTGATGCGTGTGGTTTTTTAGTATACTGTTGTGGGTGATGTTTGTAGTATGTATATTTTTCCTTGGAATGTGGTTTCGCCTACTTCTCGTGCTCATTGTATCATAACATCTCCATTGTGGTCAATCATGTATACAGTACAGGTATCATATTTTCTCTTACGTCTTTCAATGATTTTTGTGCTTTCCTCCTCTGGTCTAGGGCTTACGATTTTTTTATAATTTTCTTGGATGTTGTGATTCTTGGCTAATATTCCTGGTATTTTTGTCTCTTTGTGTATCCACGCTTCATTTCCTTGATAATAATCAGCAATCAGTATGATGACATCATCTTTGTTCATCTGTTTGATGACATCTTTTAGTCGTTCCGCTTCAAGTACCGCATTGGCTTCTCTTTGTGTTGGTATATCAAATTTGTTTACTATCTCTTTGAGTGTTACAGGGCCTGATAATTGTATGAAGCCTGCATATGGATGCAGTCTGTTGCGAGGGTCTTCTGGATCTCATGATATACCATCATCAGATAGCATGAGTGGTATATAGTCATATTCTTGTTCTGTAGTTGTTGTTATTTTTTTTACTTCTCCTGTTTTTTCATTGTATATGGTATCATTATATTCTGTCTCATATGATTTCTTAATATCTCGTATTTCTTTGCCGGTTTCTTGTGATAGGGCATTGTTTCATGACAATATTGCATATGCCATTAATCATATGGTTTGCATTGTTTTTAGTACTTTTGTTTTTGATCAGAATCGTGCTTTTACTTTGTTGGGGGACTTTGCCATCCGTTTTGAGAAAGAAAATAAATTTTTTCAATTATAATTATTTTTTATTTAAAGTCAATACTTATTTTTATTGCTTGTGTTTGTTTTTGTGTAGTTAATGTATATACTTGGATTATGTTTTATATGTTTTTGTTATTTGATGAAAAGACGAATTTTTCCGATATTGATTTTGGTAATTGTGATACAATTTGTATTGTTGCGATTTGGGCGTGATGATCATGTTGTTGACTATCCTCGTGTGGTTGTAGAAAATGATCGTTATGTCGTTGAAATCATTGATGATGACATGGAAGATGATAGTGTGAGAGCTGTGAAATATCGTTTAGAGTTGACTGCTGATGCTTTTGGAGAATGGAGTATTGTGGATCAGTCATCGACATGGGCATGTTGGCCTGGAAGATGACATGAAGATTTTCGTGATGAGTGGTGTGAGTAGGTTGTAAGATACAAGTTGCAAGATGCAAGATTCAATTTTTTGTTTTGATTTGTTGTGATGGGTCGCGTGAAGCATAAGAGGTTTATAGCCAATGATGAGGATTCTCGTATCGTACAATCGGGGAAAGAATTTTTTGATCATGCAAAAGGGAATCGAAAGCAAGAATTTTTTGACAATGACAATCCTATTGTTTTGGAATTAGCCTGTGGGAGAGGTGAATATACGACTGGATTGGCGGCTTATTATCCTGATAGAAACTTTATTGGTGTGGATAAAAAGGGTGATAGGATATGGGTTTGATTACAAGATGCTACTGATACTTGACTTACTAATATATGATTTTTGCGTACAATTATTCA
>SKIU01000050.1 GCA_007116275.1 candidate division SR1 bacterium
AATAATTTTGCAAGATTTCTCACTGATGAAACTCCTGATGAGTTTGGGAGAGTAGAAACTGTTTTTTCTATATGTGTAGATAGAAACCTTACGCTTAAACAAAATATACAAAATCTCTTCTATCCTAACCCTATCAATCCATCAATGTGTAGCAGCTCAAGAGGATGATTTTTCTGGGACATTATGAGAAGACTGTGAGTAGCATTATTATTTATATTTTTTGTGGTAGCAGGGATACAGCTTGTTATCAATGCTGGTGATGATGAGAAACGCAAGAAAGCTCTAACAAGTATGGTTTATATCCTCTATGGATGATTTTTATTCTTATGAAGTACATGGATATTGTGAGATGTACTTAATATAGGAAATTTGCAATGATCTGAACAGTTTGCTGATAGACTTGAGAATAACTTATTCTTACAGGTACTCACTTTACTCAAGTGACTTGCATTTTTTGCTGCTATCGTGTTCTTAGTTGTCTACGGCTATAGAATAATGGCGGCTACAGATCAAGAAGATAAACTGAAATCAGCAAAAACAGGAATACTCAATATTGTTATAGCACTCGTTGCGATTAAAGTGATAGATTATCTATTTTATATCGCATCAACGCCAGCATTTGGAACTGATGCAGCAAACCTCATATTACAGATTGCAACTGTGTTGTGATATATTGTCGGTGTGGTATTTATGTTGTCGATATTTTATCTGGGATTTCTTCTATTGACAGGAAGATGAGAAGAAGACACTGTTACAAAAGCCAAAAATATCGTTACTACGATCTTCTTATCAGGTATGGTTATTTTCTTATTCTTATTGATTGTCTATCAAGTTCTTCTGGAGATAGGGTAAATCTAATTTAGTGCTTGTCCACAAAATCTCTCACAAATCGGTCTGTCATGGACCAGGCACAAACACATACTCTGGATATAATAATTGCATTCTGGGAATAATAACTTTATTGTAAAAGCTCGACCCTATTCACTTTCCTTGTAAGTTAGGTACTATTGCGATAGAGGAGACATAATATTTTTTCTGTTTATCGTCTACTATAACTTTACAATCTCATATTTGCTGTCCACTATATACTATCACATATCTTTTTATATTTCACATATCACTACAGTATACATCTATCTCGTCATGGATACACTCAAATACATCTCATACATACTCTGTTTCTAATAGCTTTTGATATGAAGATATATTTCATATCTTATTCTTAATATCTACAAACTTATATTGATTAAATTTCATTATATATACATTATATAAAATATAATTACTATTATAAGAACCATATTGTATATTTGCAAACTTTGGTATGTTATTTTAGCATTGCATTTTCTGTATGCATTGTTACAAGCTACAAAGATGTTATTTTACCGTTGCTTGTATTTCTTATGGCTACAAATACTGAAAAGTTTCTCGTTATCGTAGAGTCTCCAGCAAAATCTGCTACCATCAAAAAATATCTCTGAAAAAATTATGAAGTCAAAGCATCGTATGGACATGTGTCTGACCTTCCCAAAAAAAATATGTGAGTAGATGTAAGCAATAACTTCGCTGTCCAATATCAGATCAACCCAGACAAGAAAAAAGTAATTTCTGAACTCAAAAAAGCAGCTAAAAGTGTCGATACGGTACTGATAGCGACAGATGAAGATCGTGAAGGAGAAGCTATCGGATGGCATGTAGCTAATGCACTATGACTCGATGTTAGTAAAACACCAAGGATTGTTTTTCATGAAATCACACAAGAAGCACTACAAAACGCAGTGGCAAATCCAAGAAAACTAGATATGCACTTAGTAGATGCACAACAGGCAAGAAGAGTTTTAGATAGGCTTGTCTGATTTGAGTTATCTCCTGTATTGTGGAAAAAGGTGAAACCATGACTATCAGCAGGAAGAGTACAATCAGTCGCTGTCAGACTTATTGCTGAAAAAGAAAGAGAAATACAACAGTTTGCGAGTAAATCACAGTACAAAACCATCGGAGATTTTGTCCATGGTAATACTACTTTTCCTGCAGCACTCAATAAAAAATTTACCAAGAAAGACGCTGTTCTCAAAATCCTTGAAAATGCTAAAGATGCGACATTTACTGTTTCTAATGTGATCAAGAAACCTGGTAAAAAATCGCCATCTGCGCCATTTACCACTTCGACACTACAACAAGAAGCGAGTAGAAAACTTGGATTTTCAGTAAGCAGAACAATGTCCACTGCACAAAAACTGTATGAAGCGGGGCTTATTACCTATATGAGAACTGATTCAGTCAATTTATCTAAGTCAGCACTCCAAACCTGTGAAGATACAATAACAAGTATGTACGGGGATACGTATGCACAAAAAAGAGTATATAAAAACAAGTCATCATCTGCACAAGAAGCTCACGAATGTATCAGACCGACTGATATGAGCAAACAAGTAGCAGGTCATGATGCATCAGCCAAAAAACTCTATGAATTGATACGAAAAAGAACTATTGCATCACAGATGGCAGATGCGAAAATATCCAAAACACAAATCGATATCGATATGAACAACAGCGATCATCTATTTGTTGCAAAAGGAGAAGTCATAACATTTGATGGATTCTTAGCTGTGTATATGGAATCACAAGATGATGAAAATGGGAATGAAGACGACAATAATGTCTTGTTGCCAGCTGTGAAGAAATGAGATACTTTGGATTGTCAGCAAATAACAGCAACAGAAAAATTTACTCGTCATCCTGCAAGATATACTGAAGCAAGTCTAGTGAAAAAACTTGAAGAAGAGGGTATCGGACGTCCTTCTACCTATGCACCGACTATATCCACTATCCAGAATAGAGGCTATGTCATCAAACAAGACAAGACTGGAGAAGAAAAAGAATACACTACTCTTACCCTGAAAAAAGGTGACATACAAGAAAAAACACAAACAGTTATGTATGGTGCAGATAAGAATAAATTGTTCCCGACTGATATGTGACTTGTAGTGACTGATTTTCTTGTCGAACATTTTCCTAACATCTTGGACTACTCATTTACTGCATCGGTAGAAAAAGATTTTGATGATATTGCTGCTGGAAAACGCCAATGGACAAAGATGCTTGAAGATTTTTATAATCCATTTCATGCACTTGTTGCCAAAACTGATGAGCATGCAGCCAGAGCAAGTGGAGAAAGGGCTTTAGGAACTGAACCGAAAAGTTGAAAACCTGTGATCGCAAGAATTGGGAGATATGGCCCGATGGTACAGATATGATCACCTGATGATGAAGAAAAACCAAAATATGCACCTATTAGAGGAGACAAAAGTATCGAGACTATTACTCTCGAAGAAGCATTGGAACTATTTTCATTGCCCAAAAAGATAGGGGTATTTGAAGATCAGGATGTACAGGTATCTATATGAAGATTTTGACCCTATGTCAAACGAGATAAGTTGTTTGTATCGGTTCCTAAAGACAAAGACATCCATGATGTGACTATCGAAGAAGCTATTACACTTATTAAAGAGAAGCAAGAAAAAGAAAAAAACAAGCATATCAATCAACGACCCCATGAGACTGATGTGATACAGGTATTGAATGGACATCGATGACCTTATATCAAATGGAATAAAAAAAACTACAAAATACCTAAAGATACCGACGCCAAAAAATTGACAAAAAAACAGGCTTTGGAAATTATTAAAAAAAGCAAAAAATAATTTTTCTCTAGTATTATTATTGTAATAATTTTGTATTCATATACTTTATACCCTCACGTCTGTAGTGTATTATGTCACAACTGATCTATGAATATCTTGCATCAGCAAAACCATATTACCGCATGGTTACTATGTCCGATCCTGAGCATATACAAACACTAACTATCCATGATAAGCTTAAAAATGTCATATATAAGACTGTTTGACAAGAAAAACAAAAAAAATATTTTCTTCTAGATGAAGAAAGGTTTTCTTTTTACAGATTTGATATGCATGAGACTAAAGATAGTCCGTATACAATACATGAACTTAATGCAATTGTTAGGAAGCAATGTGAACAAGTAAAGAAAAAACACCATGCAACAGGAGAAAAACTCTTAACCTTTATTGATACTATTTATGTGAATGGTGAGGAAAAACAGCACCTTATAGGGGAACAAGGTGATATATTTTTTAGGATATATATTGTCTATCTCAACACGGATGTCATCCATACTTTCAATAGTATCTATGGTGATTTTTTGGATAAAGATGAGATCACCCTCATCCCGCAATCGATGCATACCACCCTTTTCTTAAGAAATACACTCAAGAAAGATAATTTTTTATTATTATATATCAGAGAATCGCAAGTGAAAGCTATCAAAGTAACACATGGATTTTATGAACATATGTATACACTTAACCTGGGTATCGATTCAGTAAAAAAAATGTACAAAGATAATGGTATCGGTAATTATTGGTATAAAAACTATGATTTTATAGAAAACAATGAGCTAGCAAAACAGCTCGTACAAGAGACCTTAGAATTTTATAGTCAGTTGTTGTGTAAGTGGTTACAAGATAATTTTTGCAGCAATACGGATATCATTCTGGTCTCATCGATGACCAAAAACGGTCACTTTCTCGAGAGATTTAATAAGGTCTACAGTAAGCTGAGCAATAATTATATCGTACCTTTTCATCGTGCGCAGAAATTGGAGAGATTTGGTAAAAATCGAGATCCAGAAGACATGGATATTTTGGTTTCGCTCAATAGGATATAAAAATTGACTTTTATATACAGATTATATATAGCAATGTATTAATTGGGCATATACTTATAAGGGATTTCTCTCATCTGCAACGTATTATCTAATTTTATTTTCATAAAACGATTTTTATCATAAGGCCTAGTAACTAACATTTTATGATATCAGAACTCATCATAATCAGGTCATATACTAAGATGTACAAGATATCAATCACGGTCCTCATAGAGGGGAATAGAAAATACATGATAACTAAATCAAAGCATCTCCCAAAAATCGGCTATAATTATCTTATTTTCAGGCACATTAACCTGTTGAAAGAATTTTGATGTATCAACCGATGGCCCCCACTCACTAGGGGGGATAAATTTTTGTTTTGTAATATCTGCAACAAAGTTCAGAAAAGTTTTTGCTTGTTCCCAACGTTTATATGATTCATTATTAATATTGTTTATAGATGTCATCTCTTCTTTATCTATTGGTAGAGCATATCCATCAATATATACAAGATTGTCTTTAATGTTTATTCTATTTGCTAATATATCTGCTTTATGAAGATGTAGCAGTCATTGGATATTATTTAACTGTGTGACACATATATGATTTAGATCTCTTGATTGAATCATTTTGTCTATAAGGTTGCTTATATATGTTGGTGTCAGCAATGGAATTTCAAACAAAAAATCAGATTTATTTTCCAATCGATAACAAACTAGTTGCTTATCTGTGTCAGATCCAAAGTCCATAGATAGCATATTACAATATATTTAGATAATAAATATGATAGATTGGTATGATTTTATCCTTGCTTTTAATTATTTTAGACTAAATGTCAATGTAAATATACTTGCGACGTAGTAGTGTATATATGACAAATACTATATTAGCAGAAATCAAATACATCGGATACAGTCGTACGACCAAACTAAATGACTCAAAACTCCAGAGTGCAAACACAAATTGTAATGCAGATAAGGCATAAACTCCTACACTTTCTCCTCGTGGATCAAATCGTACTTTGCGGAAGGTTGGAAGAAATGCGAAGAGGTCAGTTATCGATATAATAATAACTGATCGTAGTGGGGTTTTTGTGACATACCAGACTCCCAAGCCCAATAAAGCACAAAGAAAATATAGCCAGTCGATTTTTTCGATAATAATTTTATAACGCCACCAACCATATCCTGCAATAAATAATGACATCACACCAGATATCCCCAATACTCGAGTTCCTATTTCATGTGTTTGCGTCCTTTGTGCAAAAAATGCTGTCCCTGTCATAATAGCTCGGATAAATCGGGAAAATGCATGAGGCTTTGTTTTTCCACCAAACAACGATCACAAATACCGCATATATGCAGTGACAGTTATAAAAACAGATATATATCCGAGCATATAGTCCATATACATATCAAAAATAAATAGACTTTTCTATACATAAATAGTATATGTTTACAATAAAACATCTTTTTTCATAAAACTATCATCTTTAATTACAATCGCAGTTCTTCCAACAAAAAAACTTGAAATCAATTGACATATTGATATTGTAATATAAAAATATTGTTTATTTCTATATTACAGTTTTATTATGGATACGAAAATCAATACTATACTGACAGACAAAAACTTTATGGAATTTATCAGATGATTTATTACTACTGAGCAATACAATATCAGCAATCAATCAGCAGTCAGTCTCATCAATAACTTGCTACTTAAGGATCCATCAGAAAATATGCTTAATAATATTACAGATGAGTATAGAAGCAATATAGAAGCACTTTTTCTCTATAATGATTTCCTCAATGGTCATACATTTCATGTAAAGAGAAAAAAAGCAGAAAAAATGGTTGATAATGCTTTTGCACATATCTGATCTGATATAATCAAAAAAATAAATACTCTCTACTGTAAACAATCAAAAAACAGCTATATACTTTATAAAAATCTTTTAAAGTCTTCAGATATATATAAGCAACCTGAAAATAATAAAAAATTATCTAAAAAAATAGATGCACTTTTGCCATTGATAAACAGATGATTATCATTGAATAGATTTGAGAGCCTTGTTTACGAAACCAGTATCACACCTGAACATATCACGTTTTTGGGTGAAAAGATAACAGAATACAATGACCAACAACTAAATGCTATTCTTTTTTGATACTATTCGAGCGAAAATAGGATAATGTACAATTACCCAAAATGACCTCTAGAACATATCAAAATTTTATGAGATACAATATATGCCATACCAATATCGACAATACTGACTATTTATAGATATGTTTCAGCTGAGCAACTACAGATCATACATCAATCTCGCTATAACAAAGATATTTACACCTATGAAAATTGGATACAAGATAAGCAAATACATATGGATATCAGAAGTCTCATCTTTATGCCATCAGATGTTTTAAAGCAATATATTTCTGACTTAGATAGACATGAGAATATAGAGCAATTTTTTGATACTATACAATCATATATCAATGACAATCAAGGGAAAGTAATGGAATATAATATGCTATCTAATATACAGCACCATCATTGAAAGAATATGACTAATATAGGGCAACTACCAGATGACATACTACAATCTCTTAGATATATTTTTGAGATAGATCCCTTTTACTTTAAGGATATTATTCTTATTTGAAAAGATCGAGATCATATACCACTCTTAGAGTGCCTTAGTAATGATAGCGTCAAGAACCTTTTAGACAATAAAAAACCCGCTGCTGTATTTGCTCATGTCATAGCAACATGAATCAAACATTTGGATACATTATCAACTCAAGAGTTTACTAGACTACAGTTCAGTCTAGGAACCAAAATAGAAAAAATTGCAGAACTATATAAGCAAAATCCTCCAAAACAAGTCAACAAAGAACCATCTGATATAACTTTAATGAACTGCTTTAAAGAACTATCACTAGAACAATTGTATACTATCAAGACAGCAAACTTACTACAGTGTCATGATAAGCTCAAAGATATTAGCTCGCTTTCTGTCAAAGAAATCCAAAATATTTGAAATAACAATATCGCCAAAATATCAATAGAAGATATAAGGAGTAAACTATTTTCTAGAACTGGTAACAATTAATAGCAGGATACTAAGATTTTTTGACTTAATTATTGCTGTATACTCTTACAAAAACTCCTCCTATGTACCCTAGATAATCAGTAAGTAGCAATACTCTTACGATGTTTTTGTGTCCCATATCCTTTGTGTTGTGCAAATCAATAATCAGGATATTTTTTATCCAGCCTCACCATTTCTCTATCTCTGAGTACTTTGGCGATAATGGATGCTGCACTTATTGCAGGTACCTTATCATCACCTTTGATATAGGTATGTATTGTGAGTCATGGAAATTTTTTGGATAAACCAAAGTCTGTATTACCATCGATATGCAATATGATCTGTTTATTTTCTATCAAATTTTTATAGTTGATATCTAGCTTTTTTATTCACTGTATGATAGCACGACGAATCGCTGCGACGATACCATATCTATCGATATAACGATTACTACTCTTAGCATACGACCAGCAGATAGATGATTGCTGCAATTGTTTAAACAATGCTTCTCTTTGTTTCTCTGATAGTTTCTTGGAATCTCTGCAACTCTGCAATGCTGTAACGCTGTATCATTTTTTCCCCACTACCAACCCCACATAGACTGGTCAGGCTAGTGGTCATCTTCCTGCTTCATCGATATAAATGTGAATCATATATAAATATAATATTAAGGAAGTAATAGGTCATTGTAATTTGGATTGGTTCGGGGCTTCTCGCAATGACAGCGTTTTACAGTCTACCTTGGCATAACGTCCCATTTTTCCAAATCCTCTCTTCGGCCATATTGTATAGTAGGATCCAAAGGATATTGTATCTCTCCTCTTGCATTCCATCGTCATTGTGTATAGGATTGGTCTATTAGATGACAAATAGTTTGTATCACTATTTCATCAGTATCACATGACTGTACATATCATTGTAGTATTGGGACTATATTTTCTTGTACGCAAGAATAATCTTTTTCACAACTACTTTGTTCTGCAGTTTCTTGTATAACAGAGAGAAAAGTATGATGTATTGCTTTACGCATTGTATGCTCTCTTATACTCAAGAGGAAAAATAAATCACTGTCATTAAGTTCTGGGTTGAGCTGATCTTCTATAGCTCGCTGTCTTTGTTGTCGCATCATCATACTCTTACGGTCATTGTCATATCTAGCAACAATAATTGCTGGCATATTGACTAGGGTATCTGGAGCATCATAGGCAAGTGATGCCACTCTATAATAACTTATAGCTTGTTGGATATCTTTCGCATAATAAAATGACACGAATGCTAAAGCCTGTGGCAATAGATAGTTTTCACATGGCACAATTTTATCAGTAGTATTATAGTAATTGTCTAAAAATTCTTGTTCAGTCATCTGTGAAACTTGTTGTACTGCTTGTATATCGCATATTTGTTGTAATCATTTGGTTCATATATCGACCGCTTGTTGTGCTGCTAGAATATCATCATCTACATTTGGGATGAGGTATTGTGCAAAGATATAGGGATATATTCGATTGTTATCAAGCGTAGTAATATCATCCAAACGATCGTGGAGTTGTTCATGATACTGTGCATATACATCAGCTCATACATACTGTATTGTTTGAATCCAAAGCCGATTTGCCCATGATCGCTGAAAAGGTAGAAATGAGCAAGGTTTATCTTGCTCTGCACAATAACTGAGCATAGACGACGACCATTCTGGTAATGTATTGTATGCTTGCACCTGTATTGATGATGGTGATGAGATAGTATTATTGATCCATAATCATAGAAAAACAATAATGACGAATAGTATATATTTTTGCATTATTTATCGTCTCTAAATAGATAAATAGTATATTTGAGTATTGATGACTTCACTCGCCTTAGCATATGGACTGTTCTTAATATTTTTTTTTCAGTATATACTGGACCACGAAGGAATAAAAGTCCTATAGTGAGTGATGTTAAAGAATATATAGGAAAGAAAAATATCGATATAGATAGAAGAATAAAAAAATATCACAATATTTTCCTTATCATAGATGGAAGTTGAAAAATTTTTTGACGACCAGCACGACGTGTCAGTCTAGATACTTTTTTTTTGAGTGCTCTATTTTTTCTACGCTTCATAATAACAAGAGACAAAGAAATGAAGGAAAAAATTTAGATAAGGAGTGTGTAAAAAGATAAGATATTTATTTTACACTTTTTGTTCTTTTACTTTTTATTCTTTTAACTACCCAGTAGTAGCTAATATGTAACTAATATGGGATGAAATACAACAATATTGTGGTTGCTTTGTTCTTTATTTTGTCTATACTGAAGTCTGATTTTTATTGTTCTATGATTATACGAATGCTTCAATGGATTATGGATAAAATGGCTTGAGATTATAATGGGAAAGAACTTGCAAAACTCTGGCCAATTGTAGAAAAAATTAATATATATTATAACGAATATGAATCACTTTCTGACAGTGATATACAGGGTAAAACTGATAAATTTAGAGAAAGACTTGCTAAATGAGAAACTCTTGATGATATACTACCGGAGGCATTTGCTGTGGTTAAACAAGCCTGTCGTAGACTTGTCTGACAAGAATTTGATGTTAAAGGAGAAAAGATGACTTGGGATATGATTCCCTATGATGTACAGCTTCTGTGAGGGATAATATTACATAAGTGAATAATTGCTGAAATGAAAACTGGTGAAGGAAAAACACTGGTTGCTACTCTTCCTGCATATCTGAATGCACTTGTAGGAAAAGGTGTCCATGTTGTAACAGTAAATGATTATCTAGCATCTCGTGATGCTGCATGGATGGGATATTTGTACCAATGGCTAGGATTAACTGTTGGTTCTGTCGTTAAAGGGGTACCTATACAAGAAAGACGTGAACAGTATAGCAAAGACATCGTCTATGTCGAAAATTCTGAGCTTGGATTTGATTATCTGAGAGACAATCTTGTAAGATCCAATAAAGGAAGAAATTTACTACGAAGAAAACCTAATTATGCTATTATTGATGAGATAGATAGTATTTTGATTGATGAAGCAAGAACTCCATTGATTATATCTGAACCAGCTGCAGCAGCTACTGATAAATATGGTTATTATTCCCATTTGGTTAAGTCATTGGTTGCATCCAAAAATAAGAAAAAGGTTTCTAAATGACTGTTGCATGAACTTGTCAATAAAGGTAAAGATGAATGACAGGAAGATGATGGATGAGACTATTATATCGATGAAAAAGCTAAAACTGCACTTTTGAGTAGTCATGGTATTGAGAAATTAGAGAGATTATTGAAAGTGGAAAATCTTTATCAAGACATCGGATATGAAGAAATACATCATATCGAAAACGCACTCAAAGCACAGGCTGTCTATCACAAAGATAAAGAATATATCGTCAGAGACGGAGAAATTTTGATCGTCGATGAACATACAGGAAGAGCGATGCAAGGAAGAAGATTTTCTGAATGATTACATCAAGCGATAGAGGCTAAAGAAGGGGTAAAGGTTAATAGAGAATCCAAAACGATGGCAACAATCACCTACCAAAATTTTTTCAAACAATACGATAAACTTGCTGGTATGACAGGAACTGCTGTCACTGAAGGAGAAGAGTTTATGAAAATATATGAGTTGGAAGTTTTGGAAGTGACGACGAATAAGCCTGTTATTAGAGTAGATAAACATGATAAGGTCTATTTCAACCAACGTGCAAAATGGAAATTTGTGACTGATTATATTAGATTTGCACATCAGATAGGGCAACCGATATTGATCGGTACATCATCTATCCAAACATCTGAACTTGTTTCAAGTATTTTGCAAAAAGAAAATATTGCTCATGCGGTATTGAATGCGAAACAACACGATAGAGAAGCTGATATCGTGGCGAATGCTGGTAAACTCGGCAGTGTTATGGTTGCGACCAATATGGCCTGAAGAGGAACGGATATTAAGCTCGAAAAATGACTCAACAAAGTTTTGGCTACCAATTATATCAAATGGATTGATCAGCAACTCACCGGTAAAAATCCGCAACATGTCTCTGCTGTTGTATACTCTGCTATAGAATATGATCATACGATTGACGCGCTGCAAGAAGCATGGGGACTGAGTGAAGAACAAATTAATGAAGCAGTAGCTGGATGACTAACACATGAGTGAAAGTCATTGAAAATAATTTTCAATCAAAAGAGGAAAGATAATACTGACGGTTATGCTGAGATTATTTGTAAATCCGCTGATGAACAAGCAAAAACAACGGTAGAAAAAGATTTCCACTATGGGCTCTTTATACTCGGAACGGAAAAACACGATAGTAGACGTATTGATAATCAGCTCAGATGACGTGCTGGTAGACAAGGAGATCCTGGATTTTCTATATTTTTTGTCGCATTGGATGATGAAATTATGCGTAAAATGTGAGGAGAAAAAATCCAAGGAGTAGCAAGTATGTTGTTGAAAAACGATGAATTGGAAAACCTTGAATTGAATCAATCGCAATTTACGAGCTCTATTGTCAGAGCACAGAAGCAAATGGAATCGATGCACTTTAGCGTCAGAAAACATCTATTCGATTATGATAGTGTGATCGACAAACAAAGACAACGTATTTATAGCAAGAGAGATGGGATACTCGAAAGTGAAGAAACACCCGAGGGACAAGAGAAATTTGTGCAAGAAACACTCGATGAGCTTGATACTTATATCACTGATATTGTTGTCAAACAAATCGATGATGCACAGGCAATCGGACAAGATATAGCTGATATGCTCGCCATTATTAGCAAAGAGCTCAATGTTCCATTTTCGAATAAGAAAACGGAAGAACTTGTTGCTATGTGATGGTCAGAATTGGCAAAGATACTCCCCAAAGCGATCTCAACCTATTTCCATAAACAATTGAAATGATTGGAATCGAATAAATTGTATGCGATGTTTAAGGAGATATATCTGTATCATATCGATAAACTCCGAGTAGAACATATCGATGCCATGCAATATTTGAGAGAAAAGGTTGCCTTGATGGGATATGCACAGCAAGATCCACTCACGATGTATAAAAAACAAGCATATGAGAAATTTCAAACACTCTTATATCGCTTCAAGTTTGAAACTATCGCATCGGTTACCCGTGTTGATTTTAACAAACTCCAAGAACAACAGCCAACCATCACCGTGCAAGCATGAGGACAGTCACAAAAAGAATATCTCGAAGCGCTCAAAAAGGTTGCTGGGAGTCAAGAATTACAAAATATGGTCAAAGATATCAAGCAAGAACAAACACAGCCAACGACGAAAACTTATGAAGATGAGGATGGATTTGAGGTATTTGAGATAGATGACGATAAACGTTCTAATGCTCAATGACAAGATACAGGACCAACTGTTGTTATTGATACCAACACCAAGAAGAAACTCAGGCCAAATGATATCGTTACGGTCAAATATAGTGATGGAAAAATCGTTGCTGATACCAAGTACAAGAA
>SKIU01000116.1 GCA_007116275.1 candidate division SR1 bacterium
GAGCTACGAGACAACCAAAAAACACTTGAGAAACAACTACAAAATCCTTGAGCACCAAAAAAATCTGATGATGATGTAGATGAAGAACAAGAAAACAAATAATATGTGCTAACACTTGTAATTGTATACACAAACAATTATATTGTGTATGTTATTTATCATAAACATCTATAGCATGCTTCCCTACCAGAAAACACTCTACGATCTCATCCAAGAAGTCGGGATCGGCGATGAAGATCTTGTCCAAGAAAGCTATTATGACCTTGAACAAGCATTTTTGGATAGATGGACAACGATGCTCGTTGCCCAACTCAGCGAAGATGACCAAAAACTCGTCGCTGAAAAGCTCCAAGCAGGTGCTACTCCTGAGCAATTATATGAATTTTTGGATGCAAGTATTCCTGATATCGAGCAGATAAACCAAAAAATTCTTGATGATTTCGTCCAACAATACAAAGAAATGATGGATATGGACTAGTGTTAGCAGACAATAGAGCAAAGATACCCTAAGGCAAAATATCTTTATTTTTTATATTGACTTGTTGTATCAAATCCTTATATTTTAATTGTTTATTTCACTTCATTTCCACATGAGTGAAAAATTTCTTAATGACAGTAGCGAATGGAAGAATAATATATTTTTAGATTTACCATTTTGGAGAGAAATTTTCACTGATCCAAAGACTTCACAGAGAGCAGATACGTATCATACAAGAAAAAATACTGAACAAGCAAATAGATTGCTTGAAGCAATCAAAAATAAAGATTCCTGAGTAGATATTGGATCTTTGGCGCAAGCACTCCAAAGACCACAAGAAGAGATACAACATCTCATGAATGATATGGTTTGGAATCAGAAAAATACCGAGCACATTATTGCTCATACAGGACAACAAACGCAAGAATGATTAGATACTATATCTTCGCAAGTTGCTGCATGAGCATTAGAAATCAAAAGCACTCTTGAGCAACTTTTGTGACATGAGGTACCAAAAAATATTCCACTCCACGTTTTGGGTAGAACGCTTACAGCGGAATGAAAACAGTCACTCATTGCTCTTGCTGCAAAATGAGCTGTTAATCCTGAAAAACTTTCTAAAGTAATTTCTCCTCAATTTGCACAATATATGAAAGAGGGTATATCTAGCACACAGGCAAGGAGAATGCAGGAATCGATACTATTGACTTTGCAGGCACTCAAAAATGGTACCAGTGCTGCACATCGCAAATATCATCAATTTCTTCATGATACAGATCCATCTATGAAGATGATAAATCAAGATAGAGCGAAAAAACAAGAGGAATATATACAAGAGCAAACAGAAAAGTACGAGAATCTTGCAAGACAGCTAGTTTCAGAAGACGAACTAGCTCTATTGGATGTTGCTCACTATGCAAAAGACAAATCTATTGGTGATATGCTAGCAGAAAATGTTATTAGTCCTGCACTTGCATCTCGTTTTGCAAAAAACGGTGTTCTGGATGGACGCTTTGCAAAGATTATGACCAATATGTTTGATGTAAAAGATGGGAAGTACAGGCCACTAGTTGAGATGGATGGAATCGCAGGTATTTGACAATGGACCAAAGCAAACGCACTTATGAAAAGAAAGCTTGTAGATCTGCAGGGAACGCTTGTACATCAATGAATACTATCGTTGAGTAAACAAGACCGTGCTTTGATGAAACAGGATAAAACTAATAAATTTCTGGATAATATAGACAAAACAATCGTACTATGAACACAAGAGTTTCGTGAGATGAGAATCCAAACTCATGACGATCTCGGGCAAATAGATAGGAGTCTAACAAGTGGTTTTGGTGTCGCAAACACACATCTTGGTAATATCAACACAAATCTAAAAACTGGTTTCAATACTGCAAATACCTATTTGCAGAATATGGATACAAATATATTTCATGGATTTCAAGGAACACATAATCTTCTGTCTAATATCCATAAAGAGCTGGCAAGTCGGCATCAGGAGGTGGGTGTGAGCAATCAATATCTCGCTTATGCTGGAGAGATGTTGGATAGTATTGATACGGGAATATCTTTTGCTAATGAGCAGCTTGGTGATATTGCTTACTATACACAGGCAACAACCGAACTACTACACGGAACCAATCAACTTATTGCGCATAGTAATCAATTACAGATCATCACCAATCATCAGTTAGAAAATATTCAGCAACAAATAGTCTATAGCAGAGCACATCTCACGAATGTCTTGCAAGCGATGACTGGAGCATTGGTCGGCGAATTGAGAGATATTAAACAAGCATTGTACGGGATGTGACAGTTACAGTATGTACAGATCCAACAAAACAGACAAGCACTCATAGAATTACAAAGACAATCCACACTTCTAGAGCATATCGACCAAAAACTACTCCAACCAAACCAAATCAAAGCCAATGAATACTACAAAACTGCAACTACACGACTCCAGGCAGGGAGTTATGACAATGCTATCCAGGATCTCAGCGCAGCGGTCAATGCGCAAAGCACCCATAGTGCTGCTCGCTATGCATTGGCTATAGCACATTATCATAATGGTGATATGTGAGCAGCAAGCAGACATTTTGTTGATGCACGTCTGCTTGCAGCACAAAACCAGGACATGTCGCTGTTAGCACAAATATGTGTGTGGCAAGCTAAAATAGAACTCAAAGCAATCAATCCGACCCAAGCCATAGCATACCTAGAAGAAGCATTGATCTACAATCCCCAACATGTCGATGCCCAATCACTTTTGGTGCAGATCTATCAACTCCAAAAAGAACACAGTAAAGTCAAAGTATCTGGGCATGTCCTTTTTGAATTGTTGTTTGCTAGCGATGATGAAGTTTCTTGGTATATGCCTATACATATCGATCTAAAACCTTTTGATAAGAGACTAGGAAATATTGTTACACAGACTATCAAGAACAAAAATCATAAAAAACTTATAACGATACTCCAGAGGTTGCAAGCCTGTAACTATACGCCCTATCAACAACAAATCATACGCTATATTGTCCAAAACAATCCTTCACTCCTTTTGTATGTTTCGGTTGTCCTTTCTCCACACAATATGGATCAGGAAACTATACAACATTACTATCGCGTAGCAACAAAAATCATGGATAGCAATCCAGAAAAACACTATCGCTTTGCCTATCTTCTACGCTTTGTCTTGGGTAAAAAACAGATGCAAACCATCATAGCTAGATGACTTGCTCATGATCCACTCTATGCACAGTATCGCAAAACACAAAATAACACACAAAAAAAATCATACCAAGATAAACTCCTAGCTAGTTGGTATAGTCTGGGCTATGATGCCAAGGACTATAGTCCAATATTTTTATCTGCCCTTAGCTAACCCCCATGTCCTGACAAAGAATACACGACATCAAAATCCTATCTGCCACCGCATCTTATCTCCCTGAAGTGGGCAAGATAGAATGTATCGTCAAGGGAGCTGTGCTTGATATTGAAAATAATTTCCTTGATCTCGAAGGATTGAAGGTGTTTGTCGGTGATAAACAGGCAGCTGAAGATGCTACGGATATGAAGTGAAACTTTTCAACGAGACTCTATTTTGATTTCGAGCCTGATGTGGATGCACTTGACATGTATCTAGAACATATACCTACGGAGATCC
>SKIU01000045.1 GCA_007116275.1 candidate division SR1 bacterium
ATTGAACCATGATTCTCTGGTATGCAGCCATCGGATGTAATTTTTCGTATCAATAGAGATGTGCGTTTTAGTAAGAATAAAAAACCGTATAAACATTGGATGAGTGTTTATTTGAGTCCCAGTGGCAAAAATAGAGAGCTCATAGGTCCATATATTCATATGCAGCCTGGTAATTATTCGTTTGTTGGTGGTGGATTGTGGACCCCACAACCACGAGTATTGCGTGCATTTAGAGAATATGTTGCTGTACATTATAAAAAATTTGATGCTATTGTTTCTGATCAGTCTTTTGTTAATTTTTTTGGTGATTTGCGTGTACAGTCACTACGTACTGCACCTAAGTGATTTTCTGTAGATCATCCAGCTATACAATATCTTAGATATCGCTCATTTGTTGTTGAAAAACCTCTAGATGATACTGCTGTTATGTCTGATTCATTTTTAGACTTATGTGTAGAAGCAATGAAAATACAGTTAAAATTCAATCGTTTTGTTAATACGGCAATTGAAGAAGGGAGGCCTGTTGATGATACTGAGATATTTGGATCATAAAAATAGATTGTACTTCTTGTTTGTTTCATTATAGTTTTATCGTGAAGGAGGGTCTTTATCTTTACTCTACGGCTATATGCAGGCTATTATTGTTGTGCTTATATTGGTTATTGGATTTGGATTGTTGTGATGGCTATATTGGTACAAACAACAACCTGTAAATCCTATTACAACAACTAATTTCTACGATTTGTCTGTCGTTGACATTAATGGTAATACTTTGGCTTTTTCATCTTTTGCAGGAAAGAAAGTACTTATTGTTAATATAGCATCACGTTGTGGATTTACACCACAGTTGAGTAGTTTACAAAACTTGTATGAATTGTATCAAGATCGTTTGATTATCTTGGGTGTGCCCAGTAATCAGTTCCTAAATCAAAGCCCTGAAAATGAATGAGAAATGAGACAGTTTTGTCAAAGAAATTATGGTGTAGGATTTTTGCTCTCTGAGAAGGTTGCAGTTCGTTGACCAGACCAACATCCTGTGTATCAGCGACTTACTCGCAAATCACTCAATAGCGTCAAGGGTAGTGTTGTGAAGCGAAATTTTCAAAAATATCTTGTTGATGAAGAAGGCTCGTTGATTGATGTGTTCTCTCCTACTGTAGAGCCATTTGATGAAAAAATTGTTAATCATCTTACATAGTTATATAATTTTTATTCTATTATATATCAATACAATGGTAAAGAAAATGTTATCAGGAAAGAATGCTGAAGGAGTATTGTTAGCTATTGGAATGTTTATCGGTTTCTTGTTTGGAACATGGCTTACTGGGACGTGGTCATGGCTTTTTGCTATCGCATTGTTGTTGTATCTAGGATGGTCATGGTATAATAATAGATAATTTAGTTATAAGTTCAAAGTTTCAAGTTACAAGCTGCAAATTTTTGTATTTTTTGATATTTGGATGTCGATAGAGGTGGTTTATAAAAAATGAGTGCGTCATGGTTATGCCAGGGCTCAACGTGATGGTCGTATTGTTATAACTATTCCTCATGTCTTGCGTAATGATCAAAAATTTCATGATGCATTGTATGCAAAAGCCAAATTATTGGAAAAAAGGGTGGCTGCCAAGAAGATTTGGGAGCCTATCAAAGATGCTAGTGTTTGTATTTTTGGTGAATATATGGATCGCAATACGTTGCCGGATGACTTGGATGCGTATTTAGCTCAGCTATTATGTGATTATGTGACTCCATTGTGTGATTTGTATGCTGTAGGTATTGGTAAAGAGTATCATAGTATTCGTATAAAAAAACTTCGTGCAAAGTGGGGGAGTTGTTCTTCGGCTCAAAAATTAGTGTTTAATCGTGATTTGGTTCATCTACCATTGGCGGTTGTGAGATATGTAGTAGTCCACGAAATCGCACATCTTATTCACAAACACCACCAAAGAAGTTTTTGGGATTTGGTAGCTATATTGATGCCAGATTTTACCAAACAGAGAAAGTTTCTTAGAGATATTAGAATGGGTTCTGTTGATTAGTCTTATATATGTTGTAATCCATACCATACAAGACTTGCCATACCACAAGCGAACATCCCTCGGAGTGTGTCAATAATGACGATATGTAATGGTCGTTTTGGGAAAAATGCATAGTTTGTTCCATTGTATACAGCGTATAATATTCATCCAAATATAGCTCCTCGCACAAATGCCATATATCGTGATCCATCTATGGTTTTTGGTCAAACAAATGCAACAATACCGATAATCATAATTACTCGTACACCTACTCATACTCATAGACGCATAAATCCATCTTGCATAAATGGGGCAAGTGCTGCTCCATATATTTTCTTTGCTATTATCCCTAGCCATAAGGAGTCAAGTGCTATGAGGGCTGTTAATGTGATAAGAAACTGTAGGCTTGTCATCATGGTAGATTTAGTAAATATATAAAGGGTGTTTATACTTTCTTCTTTGATTTTTATAGAAAAAAGACTATACTACAAGTGTTTTGTTCTTTTAGATATGTATGTCCTCATATAAAAAGCTTCGTAAAGCAGACGTTATAGATCTTTGACCTTTACAGTTGGAGTCTTTATATCTTCCTACTGAGAAATTGTTGTTGCGCATACAGTGAAGTATTGTTGATGCATTGTCATATGTAAATAACCCCTTCCTGGATACTATAGACAAGATACATATTGAAGATTTGTATACTTTATTATCCGATCATAATTACTTGTCTCTTCTTGATGATGAAGATCGTGATTTATTGCCAATATTAAGTCATAATTATACAATTCTTTCAGATTGTTTGCGTGATTATAATAATCAGGTTGTTGGTTTAGAAAATGTTTTTTTTCGTCGTAAGTTGTTGCGTACTATATCTTTATCTTAACTATATTCTATATGTACAATCCCTATGATCATTATTTCAATAAAGCACAAAAAGAATGATATAAAGCACGTAGTGCTTTTAAGTTAGAAGAGATTCAGCAAAAATTTCATATTTTTGATAAGAGGATGTGTTCTGTATTGGATATATGATGCTCTCCATGAAGTTGGTTGCAATATGCTGCATCACAGATGCAGCAGCTCAAGACTAACAGTTGAAAACTCAAGGATGATTGTTTGATTGTTTGATTTGATATTAAGCCTACTAAAATATCACTCCCTGGTGTGCATACATATCAACAAGATATCACTGATCGTGATGCAGTGCAAGGTATTTTGTCTACTCATAAAATAGATCGTGTGGATTGTATCATCTCTGATATGGCTCCCAATACGATGTGACTAAAAGATATTGATGCAATTAGGTCGTTTGATCTCTTGGAGCAGTGGTTTTGGATGTTTGAAGAATTGTTAGATAAGAATGGAAAAGCAGTCGTCAAGGTCTTTATGGGACCAGGATTTGATGAATATGTCAAAAGACTGAAACAATTGTTTGGTGGAAAATCAATCAAAGTCTATAAGCCTGATGCTAGTAGAACCCAGAGTAAGGAGACCTATGTG
>SKIU01000110.1 GCA_007116275.1 candidate division SR1 bacterium
CTCTTGGTTTGTCCGATCAATTGTAGAGAAGTTTTGGAGTCGTTGATTGCGAGTGCTACTGAGTCGATATGGATACAGACGCAGTATATTGTGGATGATCGTATTTTGGACTTATTGAAAAAACAAACATGATTGGATGTGCAGATCGTTGTGGCTGATTTGGATAGCAATCGTGATATGCTGTATTATTTTTGACCGAGGGTTGCCAGAGCTTTGCCTAAGCCATATGTGCATGCCAAAGCGATGTTGATCGATGATACATATCTGTATATCGGAAGTATAAACTTTTCAGATAATTCAATGGATAATAATAGGGAACTTGGTATTATTGTGACGAATCGTAGTGCGATAGATGCGTTTACAAAGCAATTTGTACAAGATTGGGGGAATGGTTCAGGAAAACGAAAATAGACTGGATTATCTGAGGTGTTTTGTTAGACTGGTGGGGATTTTATTTTTCATTTTTTGTATTATGGATATCAAAGAATATATGCGTTTGTCTGAAAAAACGTTGAGTGATCATTTTATGGTAGATTCTCCGTCTAAGGAAAAGATGCTCCATGCTGTTATTGGTTTAGTTACTGAAAGTGGAGAACTTCTTGATCAGTTTAAAAAACATGTCTTTTATAAAAAGGAACTTGATCTTATAAATGTTAAGGAAGAAATGGGTGATGTGATGCGGTATATGGCTATATTGCTTAGAGAACTTGATCTTGATTTTCACCAAATTCTTGACGATAATATTACTAAACTCAAAAAAAGGTATGGCGAAAAGTTTGATGAAGGTAAAGCTGCGGATAGAGATATCGATAACGAATTGAGTCATTTTAATAAATAGTTAGTTGGTCTTATGTTTACTAATCCGTATCTAGAAAATCAAAGAATCGCTGGAAAACTTCTTACACAGCTTTTGTGAGAATTGCGTGATAAAGTACTTCCTGGTGTGAATGTATTGGCCTTAGAAGCATATGCGGTCCAGTTTTTGCGTATGAATAACGTGATATGAGCGTTTAAATGACAATATGACTACCCTGCTAATCTTTGTTTGTCGGTCAATGACAGTGTCGTACATGGTGCTCCCAGAGACTATGTTTTGCAAAAAGGAGATGTATTGAAAATCGATGCAGGAGTCAAATATTATGATGGACTTGCTGATGCGGCGTTTTCTATCGTTGTGTGATGAGATAAGGAAAATAAACAATGAGCTTCGTTGATACAGGCTACGAAAGAGGCTTTGGACTTATGATTGGCTTATGTGAAGCCTGGTAGAAGTGTGTATGATTTCGGGTTTGCAGTGGCGGAACATGTGAGAAATAAATGATTTAGTATTATAAAAAATCTAACCGGTCATGGTATCGGTGAGACCTTGCATGAGTCTCCCTATGTATATAACTATGGTGAACCAGCGGCTAAAAAGTCTTTTTTTCAAGAATGACAAGTGGTTTGCTTAGAGCCTATTACTGCTATCAAATCGACTAAGGCTGTGGAAAAATATAATGTCGAACATGATTTGTTTTGTGAAAAAGGTGATATCGGTGTCCAACGAGAATATATGGTATATATTGGAAAGAATGGGCCAGAGGTGTTGGCAGGATTGATGGAGTAACTATTAGTTATTTAGAAAATCTTTTAGATAGTCTTGAAATAATAGTAGATTTGTGTTTGTTGGGGTTTCGTTTTCATTGAATCAATTGCTTTCCAATATAATTTCACATATTTCTTGGATAGGGGCATTGGATTTGAATATATTTTGATCTCTCAGTTCTTTTACTTTTTGGTATAGTGTTTCGTTTTCTTTTAAGGTAATTGTTCATGTAAGTTGTATTGTTTCTGGTTTGTTTATGTAAGTAGCTATTGCATCTATTATGTTAGCATATCTTATTCCTTCATATACTTTCTTTTTTTCTCGGGGGCTTTGTGTCTTGATTGCTTCTCCTCAAAATACATCAGTGTAAGTGATATTGTATACTTTGTCATATGTTTTTTTGGGTTTGTAGTCTAATCCTATATATCTTGTTAGTTCTTTTTGGACTTGCTCTTTTTCTGCAGTTTGTATATTATCTATAAATTTTTTTAGTCTACTGGGTCATATATTGTATGCTAGATTTATGAGATGTTCTTTTTGTTGATCATTGGCTGGTATATTGTTTTTGTTTATATAAGTATTAAATTCTGATTGTAAGCACTTTCTGTAGAGTAATCCATATATAATATTGTCTATCGGATCATTTTTATCTAATTTTAGTCATGGAATATCTTTATATATTCTATATATTTCATCTATAGCAATCGGCATAATTTGCATATATCATTGAGCTCACGATTCACTTATGCTTTTGTTATCCATATTGCTTTCTTTGATGATCTGTGGTAGTAGTATTTCGATGGATATGTCGTTCTGGTTGAGAATCTTCTTAAGTTCAGGAGTCTCTTGTATTTTTTGATTAGCTTTTTGTAGATCGCTTTTGATATTGATAATAGAATTAAGCTGGAGTTTGTATATTTTATATTCTCGTGTACTTGTTATATAATTAGTGTTTTTTATTTCTTCTATTGTGATTTCTTCTTTTGTATTTTTTTGTATTTCTTCGTGTGCTGTATTACATCAAAATAACAGTATTGTTGCTAGTGCTAGAATCTGTTTTCGCTGTCTTTTATTGTTTTCTTTAGCTGGATTATTCTGTATATATAATGTCATATCAATAATGTATTTATAAAGTTCCTAATAATCATGCTACAAATTTTTCAGCTAATTTTTGGCGCTTTTCTTGATTTCTGAGATAATACGCTTGATTTTCGTTATATAAATTTCCAAACTCTACAAGTATAGAAACATTGTTTGTCTTTTTAAGAACATATATGTCTTGTTCATCTACAGTATGTTTTACATCAATACATTTTTTCCCATTATATGTATACTCAAAGCCATTGTTCATTATACTTTCTGCTACTTCTTTGGCTTTAGTTGTGCCAGGTTGATGTTTTATGCTGAGTATTTTTCTATTGTCTGTATATGAATCTGCATGAAAAGATACAAAGAGATTGACATTATTTGTATTATTTGCTATGTCGGCTCTTTTTTGTATCCATGTTTTTCATGCTGCAAATAGATCTCATTCTGTGTTATGATCACTAGTTGTCCATATATCTTGAAAGTTTTCATGACCATCAACAAAAACTCTTGATGTTGGTGGAAGATCTTTTTGATCCATGATTGGTCTTTTGTTGTAATAATGAGTTAAGACTATTTCTCATCCATGACTTCTTATAAGTTTTGCAATTCTATAAGATATATCCATAACTACTGGTGATTCGTATACTGCTACCATTTGTTTATTTATACTATCTCCATACTGTGCAAATCCAACCGCACCAATATCTAGAGATCCATGTCCTGGGTCAATAACTATTTTTTTGTTTTTTAGTCTTTGACTGAGTATCTTGTCAGGTTTTGTTATCTCATCGATAGTTAATGATGGTGTATCTTTTGTTTCAATTTCTTGTGGTATGAGAATGCTATATCACTTTGATAGATATTTTTCTATTTTTTCTGCAATTTCACTATCGTTTTTTAATCTTTTGACAAGATAATCATTACTGTTACTTAAATCGTTAGCTGTCTTTATTTCTGAGTATTGTAGTTTTTGTGTATGTTTAATAATTTCTTCTTTTTTACTGTCAATATCTGGCTTTATTTGTTTGGGTTCTATATGTTGACTTGCTATTTTATTTAGTTTATCAATGTCTATAGTAATGATATCTCCTGGTTGTATGGTGTTGGCATTTTCTATATTGTTGTCTTCTAATACCTGCTTGGCAAGTTTCCATTGCAATTCTGGATTGGTTTTGTGCGATTTGTTGTCCAATATAATGCTATCTCTTATTAGTTGTGTGATAGTTCCTCATGGATACATGGTGAATATTTTTTTTTGTTCTATACTATCTTTTATTATTTCAGTAACTGTTTGATTTGTGTCCAGATTAGATGATTCTTTTTTTCAATTATGAAAAAGATACCACAGACCTATTCAAGCAATCGCAGTAGTTGCTAGCAACTTCCATTGTTGTTTGGTAGTGATTTTTGATTTAACCTTATTGATATTATTTTTAGGTTTCTTCATTCTTTTTTGTAAATGACAAATATTTATTTATTATTATAGCTATATTTTTTTATTTGTCAAATATTTATTATTTTATTATTTCCTTCCTAACCAAGCTAGTCATAGTGCATCTGCAGTGTCGTGATATTTGGGGAGTTCTTGGAGTTTGAAAAGTTTCATAATGGTCTTTTGCATGAGCATCTTCCCTGCTTTCCCTGATCATGTTATGGCTTTTTTGATCTGGATGGGGGTGTATTCTTTGATACGGCAGTTGTGCTGTTTGGCTAAAAGCATAATAATACCTCTGACGCCATAGACAAACTCTGCGTTGGATCTGTTGTATTGGGTGAAATAGTATTTTTCCATACAGATGGTTTGTATAGTGTGTTTTTCTAAAAGATCTTTGAAGAAATCATGGATATCTTTCATTCTGCTATATTGATCATCTCTGCTAGGATTTTTAGTATCTAACAACAAAATACCAGCATCGAGGATAGATCTATCGTCTTGTATGAGTGCATATCATAGTTTGCGTATACCAGGATCGATACCAAGAATCATGCTGTTGTTGGTAAGGTAAAATAACAATAACTCATCAAAAATTATTTTTTAAATATATTTTTCCATCGTGGATTTTTAGCTTTATTCATTTGTTTCATTTCCTCCAATTCCTTCTTTATTTCTTGTTGCTCCTGTTTTTCATTTTCTATTTCTTGGTGTAGTTTAGCGATATATTTTTTGAAGTGTACATAGAAAAATTTTTGTATAACAATTCAGCTTCATACTATGAACATTGGAATACCTATAAATCCATAAAATATGGTTATTGTTTTGCCTAGTATTGTGGTAGGAACAATATCACCAAAACCAACAGTCGTCATAACAATAAATGCATAATAGAAGCTATTAAACCAACTTCGTCATTCTGTCAGATGAAATGCTGTTGCTCATATGATGATAAGAAAAAAGAAAATAGATATAAAAACAAATCACGGGTGGTTTCGTATCATGTTTGCTGCTATTTTTTCTATTTTTTGCATATTGTCGGCTAGAGTATAAAATGTGTATTATATTATCTTTTCTATAGACTTACATAAATGTGTTTATTTTGCAATATCAATGGTACTTGTAATTGTCCTGTTATTTATTATATATTGAAGTGTTTATTTTCTCCGATGTACTTGTGTATTCTATACTAGGGATCAATAAAAGAAATCTCGCATATATAAAAAAACTTAATCCACAAAAGCATATACGTCTTGCTGATAATAAATATAAGATGAAGCTTTTTCTCGAACAAAGATGAATACCTGTTCCTAAAACATATAAATATATTACTGATCGTAAGGAGCTTTTGTCTCTTGATTTTGGATCTTTACCATCTAATGTTTTTGTTGCTAAGCCAAATAAATGAAGTAAGGGAAAATGAATTTTTATTCTTAAAAGATTGGATACCTTTATATCTGAGACTTCAGATAGTCGACTTACACGTATTTCTTCTTGGATTGATGATTATTTCTATAAAGATATACCAACGTATCCCTATGGATATGAGTATAAATGATCTGTCTTGTCAGATATGTGATTGAAAAAAAAACTTGTCCCTATTTTGGAGTGAAATTATACTTTAGCTAATAGGCTAGATACTATTTTGATTGAGGAAAAGATTCTGCCTGGATGATGATTTGAGCAGTTTTGTGAGTATGGATTGGCAGATATAAGAATTATTGTCTGTAATCTAGTTCCTGTTGCTGCAATGTTGAGAATGCCGACTAAAGAATCATGATGAGTGGCAAATATTGCACAATGAGGTATGGCACTAGGTATAGATATAGCTACAGGACAAATTCGTACCTTAGCGACTCGTGATAAGATCTATTATGATACATTTCCTGATGAATATAAGCATTTTTATAAATATGTTATTCCATTTTGGGATGATGTGTTGTTGCACTCTGCCAATATTCAATATTTTATTAATATGTGATATGTTTGATTAGATTGGGTTATTACTGCAGATGGTCCAAAACTTTTGGAGGTTAATGGTAAAGCTTGATTGGAGATACAGAATATTGCAGGGATACCTTTGCAGAAAATTTTGTATAAAATTAGCGATCTTGATATTACTACACCACAAAAATGAATCGAAGTTGCAAGAAGTTTATTTGCTCCTGTTAAGGACTCGTCTATTCCTCAGTCAAAAATATTATATTTATCACAAAAATGAGTATTGTCTCTTATTAAAGGTAATGATCAACAAGATATGGATGTGGTTATTGCTACAAAACCCAATAAGAAAAGAAATTATACATCTTTGGATATTGTTGATGCAGTTCAAAACTCTGATTATGTACATATGAAAATAGGTAATACCATACTTAAGGATATGTCTTTGTATGGTTCAGATCGTATTCAATGACACCGTATAGAATTATGATCAAATACTTTAAAAAACTATTATATTAGACCAATACATAAATCTCATGCGAACATTCATTTTATTTCTCCTGGTAATTTATTGGAGGCAGAGCTTGATGATCTTATGATTTTGGATAAAAAATTGCAAGATGTAGCAAAAAAACTTCCTTTGTTGAAACTATTGTTTCCTTCAAATTATCTTGATCAATTTGATAAATTTATTTCATATAAATGAAAATATAACCCTATATTTACTTATAATTTTCCAAAGTATAAAGAAATAACTCTTTGGAGGACGCAATTAAAACAGCTGAGAGATGAGTATAGTGGATCTCGCTTATTGGAGTCTCGTTTCGCACAATTGTTTTATCATAAATTTGATGAAGTAGAAAATAAGTTAAATCTTATTTATGCGTATAAGAAACAGGACTATGAATCAATTCGTACTTATAATGAAAGGTTGTTTGGTATGATTGATGATGAACAAGTTTTGCAATCTCAAAATCTTATGCACTTTAGAGATAAGACGATGTATCAAGAGTCATTGAAAATAGGGATGTTAGAGATGAGAAACATTATTGATTCTGTATTTAAAAAATATGGTGTTAAAAAATATAAAATCCAACTAACTTCGTCTTTATTGTGAAGAATATCTTTTCTTAATGCCACAATCCCGACTATTAAGCTTGATCCAAATTTTCGTTGGACAAAGCGAGAATTGTTGTGACAGTTGGAACATGAAATTGGAGTACATCTACAGAGGGCAAAAAATGGTAAAAAGACAAAATGGTCTATATTACAAAAATGAACAGCAGGCTACCTTCCTACTGAAGAATGATTGGCTATTTATCAGGCACAAAAAGTTGTGCAAGAATTTTTTCCTCATTTTTATAATGCAGCAATACATCGTAAGTATGTCTTTGTTGATTTTTCTGAAAAAATGTCGTTTATGGATATTGTATCTATGTTGCAAGATATTCGTTCTCATCAGACATTAAAAAGTCTTTTTAGGCAGACTGTTAGACTCAAAAGGTGAACTAAAGATACCTCATTGGGTCATGCATGAACTACTTTCTTGAAAGATAAAGTATATTTAGATGGTTATAAAAAAGTATCTTCTCGGCTTGTGGATGGATGAGATATTGATCGTTTGATGATTGGTAAGATTAAGATAGAAGATTTGGATTATATCTAGTTTGTATACAGTAAAATATCTTTGTATATATTTTTTATTGTTGTGTAATCTTGCATTAGTTGTTTGTGATCGTTGTGTTCTAGTATCATTGATCATACTCTTGTGTGTCAGTATTTGGCAAATCATATAATAGTATTGAGTTTGTGTTTTAATATTTTACTTTTTTTGTAAGAAGAAAGAGATTCTATCTTGCTCCATATATTTTTATTGATTCACGTTCGTTTGATGTTGTTTTTAATGGGTCGTAAAGAGATCGCTATAATATTTTTTGTTTTTTGTGGTATGGGTTGATATGACGGTACTATATACTTGAGTAAATTTATTCCGTATGCATAATCATACATTTCTAATCTAAATCATCAAATTCTGCCGTTTATCTCAATGATTTTTGCTTCACCATTGCTGTCTATTTTAATATCTTGATATATAAATACATTACGAATTGTAAAAATATTGACTGTTTCTTTTGCTATTTTTTGTGTTTTCTTTTTTATTTCTTCAGACAGTGGCTCGATGATCCTTGCAAATAATGAAAAATCATTGATTCCTAGGTCATATAATGTCTCAACTTTGTCGTATCAATATAGGGTTATATTACCATTATTATCTACGAAATATGTCATAGTGAACATAGGTCCATCTACATATTCTTCTATAATATAATGGTTTGTTTCTAATCATTTTTTCTGCATTCTTTGCTCTAACTTTTGTTGTTTTTCTTTATACTCTTGTATATCTTTTTCTGATCTTATTAATGCAACTCATGCACTTTGTACTCCATGTGTTGGCTTGATAATGTAAGGATACATCATCTCTTCTTGTGTGATAATATTCTCTAATGCTCCTGATTTATATTTTGGTATTATTGTGTTTTTTTGGTTCTTTTGTGCTACTGCTCTTTCTATTGATTTGTCTGTGAATAATACATAGTTTTTTGTGTAAGACTGTCCTAACTCTTTTTTGATATAGTGTATATCACTCGTGATTGATTCTTCAAATGTATTTATATATATATCATCATTTTTGCATTCATTTCTCAAAAAATCTATCACTTCTTTATATGTTTTTTTGTATATTTGCGTGAGGTATGATGCTAGATCTTTTTGTACTCATTTCTGATGTATTGTAATATTTATTGTTTGAATTTTATAGGTGTTATATATTTCTTTGTATGCCTTTATATAGCAACTTTTTATTGTATCTGTGTAAGAAATGTTAATGAATTTTTTTCACATAGATTATCTAACATATAAATTTTTATTTATATGTTTATTCTATTATTAAAATCAAGAATAATTTTATCTATTAAAAATTTGCAAAAATCACTATATATAGCTATAATTACAGTGTACTTTATCTGTTTGTTAACTATGGTACTAGATACAAATAAGAAAATACTGGATATTGCTGATATTAAGCAAATTTCTCCAGAATTAGAAAAAACGAAGATATTGACTAGAGAAACTGCTGAGAAAATTCAGGTAATAATTTTTGCTGCAGATAAAAAAAAGCTTTCATTGCTAACAACTAACAATTTTCCTAATCAACTCAAACAACTCTTAGATGCCTTAACCGAGAAATGATATAGCTTCGATGTGTATTATACGGATACAGAAGCTTTTAGTTACGCCCTCTCACGGTATGATACTATCAAATCCCAAGATGATGCTAAACAAAAAGAAAAAGATACTGCAGATAAGGCAAGTGGGGTTTCTGCTTTGTCGATGATAAAAAAAATATTTGAAAAAAAAGATAGTACGGATCCAGGTAATTTTATCTCTGAGGTAGTGAAACTCGCTTTCCAATCTGGGGCTTCAGATATTCACTTCCAATCAGAAGATTCTGGTGTGATTGTGAAGGTAAGGATTGATGGTGTTTTGCAAAATGTGATCGAATTTAGTCATGATGATTTTCTCAAATACATGCAAAAGTTGAAGTTTATCTCTGGAGTAAAGATGAATGTGGCTACTATTCCACAAGATGGAAGGTTTACTTTTGAAGCAAGGATAGGAGATAAGAAGATCCCTGTGGATGCTAGAGTAAGTTTTATGCCGGGTGTTTTATCTGAAAATGCTGTTATTAGATTTTTGGATATTGAGAGCTGATTAAAGAGTTTTGACGAATTGGGGATTCAATGAAAAGGTCGTGATATTTTTTGGGAAAAAATACATAAAAATACAGGTATTGTTATCGTTTCGGGTCCGACCGGTTCGGGTAAAACGACGACACTCTACTCTGTTCTTAATGCTATCAATGATGGAAGAAAAAAGGTTATTACACTAGAAGATCCTGTCGAATACAAGCTTCCTGGTATTGAACAATCACAGATCAATCCATCCAAATGATATACCTTTGATGTATGACTCAAGGCTGTTCTAAGGCACGATCCTGATATTATACTTGTGGGAGAAACAAGAACGCTTGATACAGCTGATACTGCTATCAACGCTGCACTTACTTGACACCTGGTTTTTACTACCCTACATACCAATTCTGCTATTGAATCTATATCGAGATTGTTGAGTATGGGGGTGAAACCGTATATGCTTGCTCCGGCTTTGCAGATGGTTAGCGCACAAAGACTTGTAAGAAAACTTGATCCTGATACTATGACTCGCAGAGAAGCTACCTATGCCGAAGCTGAAGAGATAAAAGATGCTCTCAAGAAACTCAAAGATGCTAATCCTTCTATTAAGGTAGAATTTGATGGAACGGTTCCACAGGCAGTGCCGACTGAAGCAAATAATATGACATGATATACATGAAGGCTTGCGGTGACAGAAATATTTGACATCAATGATGATATAAGAAAACTGATTGTTGCTGGGAAGGCAAGCGTTGATATCTATACGAAAGCGAGAGAACATGGATTTATAACTATGAAAGAAGATGGCATTTTGAAAGTGTTAGAATGAAAGACTACTTTGGATGAGTTGAGGAGAGTTCTGTAATAACAAATAAATTGACTTTTATTATAATTTTTATATAAATACCTTGTGATGTGTTTATATTTTTTATAATAATGAGAAAATCTTATATAGATAAGAATACTTCTTATTGTGAGGAATGAATATATACTCCTAAGGATTTAGAGGTATCTCAAAATGCTACATTATATCATGATAATAAAAGATGATACTATGTGAAATTAAGACTAATTAAAAATCGTAAACGTTATCTCAAAGAATGAGATGTTTTTCAAGGTAAAAAATCTAAAACAGTTATAAAAATACAATCTAACACTAAACTAGCGATATATGATTCTTTTGAGAATTGTTTGTGATCGGTTATCTATCGTAGGAATTAGTTATTTTTTGTTCTCATTTTCTCTTCACATTCTAGTTTGAATCCGTACATATATGCTAGCTATTAGCTTTTAGCTATTGATTTGTGTTTATATGAAATATCATACTTGATTATTACAGAGATTTGTATCACTACCTGTTAATGCTGAGCAGTTCGCTAATGATTTGACGCTTAAAACATGTGAGGTAGAGGAAATTATACAAAGAAGCATACCTGATACTATGGTAATATGATATGTAACAGATGTGCAATCACACCCTGATGCTGATAAACTTGTAGTTTGTCAGGTAGACTGTGGAAGTCACGGAAAGTATCAGATCGTCACTTGATGAGAAAATGTTGTTCCAGATAGTTTTGTGCCTGTTGCTTTGCCATGAACCTATATGGAAAAGCTAGGGTTCACTATCGATAGCAGGAAAATGAGATGATTGGAATCCAACGGTATGATATGTTCCAAAGGAGAATTGGGTATTGATGAAGATGAGGATAAACATTGGATATGGACTCTTAATGAAGATATGGATGATTTACAAAAAGATGATGCTGGTACTCCCCTCGCACAGAAATATCCTTGGTTGGAATCTGTGGTTTTAGATGTAGATAATAAAACTATTACTCATAGACCTGATTTGACTGGACACTTTGGTTTGGCAGTAGAAGCAAGAACCTTGTATCCTGATGCGAAGGGAACGATTGATAGATGGATAGAAGACTTTTCTTCTTCTACTTTTTTGTCATGAATCCTGGATTCTTCACTACGCCTGCCTACCGCCTGCCTGACGGACAGTCAGGGACAGGCAGGTTCAGAATGACGTAGTGTTGTGATAGAAAGTGATAAGGTGTTTTCTTATTCACTCCTCTCTTTGTCTGATGTATCTGTCTGAGAGTCATCGTTTTTTACTAGATCGCATTTGTTGGATTTGGGACACGCTCCTAAAAATAACTGGGTTGATTTTTCCAATATATTTATGTATTTGACGGGGCAACCGATCCATTTTTTTGATGCAGATTTGGTTCAGGGAGATGTGATTGTAAGACAGGCAAAAGATGGTGAACAGTTTATAGATCTTGCTGATGAAGAACATACACTGACTACTGATGATATTGTGATCGCAGATAGTGAAAAAATATTGGCGCTTGCTGGTGTTATTGGTGCAAAATCAAGTGCTGTGCATGTAGGGACAAAAAATATTCTTGCAGAGATAGCAAACTTTGATCCAGTGCAAGTAAGGAAGACTGGAACAAGACTTGGACTGAGAACTGATGCAGAGTTGCGTTTTGAAAAACATATCAATCCACTGTATTCTCTGTATAGCATCGCTTTATTGCGTGATGCTTTGGGTTATTATACGAAAGATTTGGGAGCTCACACACTGGATGGACAATCTGTTTGGTATAATGAGGCACTTATTGATGATTTGATGCAAAAAAAGATAGTGGTCGATTATAGTGCTGTCGATCGTGTCTTGTATGGAAAAGAAGCTGAAAGCTCCAAGTTGCAAGCTGCAAGAGTGCAATATGATGCGATATTGCATAAACTATGATTTCCCCTGGATTCCTGCCTACCGGACAGGCAGGCTTCGGCTAGGCCTCAGAATGACAATATGATTTTTTCTGTTCCTTCCTGGAGATCGCCAAGTGATATCAATATACAAGCTGATATGATAGAAGA
>SKIU01000014.1 GCA_007116275.1 candidate division SR1 bacterium
TACATTATATGGTGTTTATATCATAACTCATATATATGGCTGATTCTGTTCGTATTCATGAAAGATTTTACAACATAGAGTCATACAAAAAACAAGAAATTAGGGACTTGGTTGAGAAGAATCTTGACAAAAAAATGAGTTCTTACCTGAAGTCAATAAAGAATAAGAAAGATGCAGAGATTGTACTAGATTATAAGATAGAAAGGAATAAGAGGAATAAATATGATGCAAAATTTCTCTTGTCTCTTGATGGACAATTATATGTTTATAGTCCAAAAGTTCCTTTCAAATTCTCAGATGATGTAGTAAATCATGCGTTTGATCATTTTAAGTTAACCCTCGCTGGTTAGTTGGTAATATAATAATCTAGTTTTATTATTTGTATAGTGGTATTATGGCAGCTAAAAAAAATTATTTAACACAAGAATGATATGAAAAACTTGTGCAAGAACTTCATGAATTAAAGAAAACAAAACTTCCTGCAGTGATTGAAAGAATATCTGAGGCAAGAGCTCAATGAGATCTATCAGAAAACTTTGATTATAAAGCAGCTCTTGAGGATAGAGATTTGGTAGAATCAAGAATTATAGAGATTGAGAGTCTTGTTGATAATGTAGAAATTATTAGTGAAAAAGCTAAATGAGCTAAAAAGTCATCATCAGTTGATTATGGATCCATTGTGAGAATTCAGTTTGAAGATGGGAAAGAGTATAAGGTTACTATTGTAGGTTCATGAGAGGTTAATGCTGATAAGTCTAATGTACATATATCTTTTGAATCTCCACTGGGTGCTGCTATTAGAGGTAAGTCAGCTGGAGATAGTTGTCCTATGAGAATGGCATCATGAAAGCAAATGATAACTATATTGTCTGTTAATTAATGATTGTTAGAACAATGATACATTGGTAATTCATTTATTATTCCAGAGATCTATGGATAGTGTACATCCTATGGTCTCATTTTTTGTATTGGTTCATTGTGCTGTGAGTATTGTTGTGTTTTCTTCTTGTTTGATTGATGCATTTTGTATATTCTCTAATTCATTACAGCTAGCGAATATTTCTGATTGGTACAATTTTACTATATATGCTGGATCAATTATTTCTATCGTTCCAGAAAAGTCTATAATATCTTCATCTGTTCACGAGAATAAGTAGATTCCATTGTTTTGGCTGATGAGTATCCAGTTGTTTTCTTCTGTTTTATAGAAAGTATGTCCTAGAGTAGATACAAATCTTTCGGTTTCAGAGTTTTGTATTTGATTTTCATAGTCTTCACATAATTGTTTGTTTTGACCACAGTTATAGTGTATTATAGTTATGATTGGTTCGCTGTCAGCAATAATTTTGATAGTGTTGTTACTTATTGTGCTATGTATATTATTGAGTGTGCTGAGATCAATAATGAGTTTTTGTTGTAGGTAGGTATATATGTTATTTTCTATTCTTTGTTTATTTTCATGGTTCTTGAGCCATTGGATATCAATACTTAGTCTTCATTTTTCTGTATCATGGATAGTACCTCATGCCTCATATATTGTTGTCATATTATTAAGATTTATACTTGTGCTTCTTAATCATATTTTCGCTTGGTTTTCGAGTATGAGAGTGTGTGTATGTACAGGAAAATTGTTATCTTGCTGGATATACCCACTTGCTTGGATAAACGCTCCTTCGTTCATTCCATTTGGAGCAACTATAAGTGCATCTTCATCACTTATTATTACTTCTTTGTTGTTTCTGTGTATCACTTGTCCTATAAGGAGCATAATTATTATCGCTATCACTATCGTTTTAGTGATATACGAATAAGGTGATTTGATTTTTCTGATAGTCATATAGGGGCTATTATATAAACTGGGCTCTCTGAGAATTGAACTCAGATTGCACCTTTCGCAAAGGTGTGTCCTATCCATTGAACGAAGAGCCCATATAAGTTTCATTATATACAATTGGATAAAATTTACAAGTCTATGTGGGTTCTATGGGTTTATGCAAATCTAGAGATATAAATCAAAAAGAGTAAAGTTGAAACTATTGTCTATGTACCTTTTTTGCTTGTAGAATTTGCATTCTCAGAAAAATATCTTTATACTTAGATTACTGTTTATTTTATAAATATATGTTGTCATGGCGGAAACAAAAACAAAAAACACAAATAAAAAAAATGATGCTGAACTTGTAGAAAAATATCAGCAGATGGTTCATTTTATTAAGAATGTAATGTATGATGTTGATTCTGATATCAAGAGAGCAAAATTAGTTCTTAGTAAACTGGAAAGGTTTGATCCATCAGATTTTTCTACACTTGCTGTTGATGCTGAAACAGAAGAGGCTATTGGTGATGATAAATTGCAATCATATACTGATGAAGATGCTCAGGTGGTAGAGTGAATTTTTGATGGTTATTTTATGATAGGCTCTGATCAAAAAAAATATCCTGTTCCTTTAAACTATGCAAGTAAAACGAAGCTTGTTCCTGGTGATGTACTAAAACTTAAAATACTTTCTGATGGAAAATTTATTTATAAACTTATTCGTCCTGTAGAGAGACAACATGTTAGAGCTGTGTTATCGAAGACTGATGATAACAAATTTATTGCTATGACTGATGATAGTAAAACCTACTTCCTCAATCAAGCGGCTGTTACATTTTTTAAAGGAAAGTCGGGTGATGAGTTGTATATTGTTACTAATGCTGATGGTTCGGGATGATTTGCTGCTATAGAGGCTATTATTAAGAAATAACTTTTTGTTTTTTTACACTTTTCTATAATTTTTGTAATTTTTTTTACTTTTTGATATTGCTACTAGTCCCTCCGGGGGACTACTTTTTTCATTGTCTATCCTGCAAGGAGACTAATTCGCTTCGCCTGCCCCAGGCAGACAAGCTCAGGTCGAAAGTAGGCAAAAAGCTAGCCGACCAAAAACTGCTAGTTTGGTCGGCGCACTTGCCAGCCGTAGGCTGATAAACTTAGTCGAAGAAATCTTTCCAGCCTGCCTGCGGGGTGCTTTATGTACGAATTGTGTTCTTTGGATTGGCTTATTCTAATTATATAGAATATTATTTTTTGTGTTTCTTGTATGTTTTTTTTGCTGTGTTGTGTATATATTTCCTATCGAAATCTTTTTTTTCTCGTTGTTTGATAGCATTGACTATAGTTGCTATTTTTTTGTCTGGAATTAGTATTCCGCTTTTTGCATCAACAAGTTCTGTCGTGGCTCATTGGTTATATCACAATACAGGGACACCTAATAGTAATGATTCCATCGTGCTGATACCAAAACTTTCTTTTGTGATGTTGATAGATCATTTTGCTTGTTGTATTATCTTACTACGTTGTTGTATGTCTTTTATCCATGGTATGAACATAATTGTATCGCCCGCTAATGTTTGTAATTTTTCTTTATCTGGTCCATCTCCTATGATGATGAGGTTGGTTTTTGTTTGATTGCATGCAGTTATAATTTTATCTA
>SKIU01000022.1 GCA_007116275.1 candidate division SR1 bacterium
GCCCAGTGATAATATGTACTATCCCAGCACCTCCCTCTCCGTCATTGCGAGGAGTCGAAGACGACGCGGCAATCTTGGGTTCGCCCATACCCAAATCATTGGGGATAAACTGCTGATCCATCGGCAAAAATGCTTCTATAACTGGATGCCTTCCACCCACAATATCCATCTTCTCACCCGATACAAAATGTGGCTTCACTCGGTTGTGTGCATGCACAAACAAGGCATGCGATACATACACATCAAGCTGTGCAACACAGACAGCAAAATCATGCAAAGCACTATGCATAGTAGCTATTTTATCCTGTGCTTTGGCAAGCAAAAGATATTCTTGCTTGGTCAATTCTTCTTTAGCGGACAAGATCTTCTCTTGCACCACATCCAGATACGGCGTTCCATATCTCTGCGATCACTTCAAAGTCTGCCTCCTCTGAAAATCAAACTTCTCTCCATTTTCATGTGTTTGTCATCTCGACCGACCGGAGGGAGTGGAGAGATCTCATCTGTCCTCATGAGATTTCTCGACTTCGTTTCACTTCGCTCGAAATGACGGATTTTCCAATTTCTCAATATCCTTACTCGTCACCTCAATATAATATCCCTGATTTCTGACAAATTTTATCTTCAATCCACTAATCCCCGTATGTTGCACCAATTCCTGTTGATACGACAACAACAGTTCATCACTACGAAATGCTACATCTCTCAAAGCATCGATACTGTCACTATATCCTTCACGAACAAAATGATCATTATTCGCGACACTATCAGCATCTTTGATCAATTGATCCAGGCGATTATACAGATTTCTCACACTATCCAGTATCTCATCCGAAAGTCCAATACGCTGCAAAAGTGCTACAAGCTCTCTAGTTATCTTAGCATCATGACGTTCATCCAAAAAAATCGCAAGCGTCGCTCTCAGTTTCACAAAAACCTGCGGATCCAATGCTTTATACAAGATAGTACTGACCATCTTGGGAATATCATGCACTTGACGCAAAATACTATGTATATCAGACGCATCATCATGATGTAAACAATGCTGAATATGCTGCTGACGTTCCTGAATCACATGATGATCATGGATAGGATGAGCAAGCATATGACGCAAAAGCCTTGATCCACCAGCAGTCTGTGTATTATCCAATATACCGACCAAACTATATTTTTCACTATTTTCATATGATGAAGCAAACAATTCTAAGTTTTTGATCGTCACATCATCGAGCAATACCTCTTTTTCATGACTGTGCAAAGCCACACGCACAATCCTTACCACGACGGATTTTTGGGTATACTGGAGATAGTGCAACAATAAAGCAAAAGCACCAAGTCTTCACGACTCCAAGGCCTTCCCAAAACTCCCAACAGTTTGTACTTTACACAAGTTTTGTACATACACATCAGGATCCGGTGGCACATCATAGACAGATAGCAAACACTTCGTATATTGTTGTAAACGCACAGTAATATCATCGGTATGCGGAAAATCAGGATCGACAATGCATTCTACGGGTGCAATCATAAGAAGCATTCTTTGCAATTCATCCATATCCACAAAACTCTTGGTTTGATATTCCCCGATACTAAAATCTCCCCACGCGATATGATAATGATAGCCATCACTATGCGCTTCATAATACACTGCACAGGTATAAGCAAACTTTTTTTGAGATTCCTGGATATAGGTTCCTGGTGTTATGACAGACTGCACCTCTCTTTCGACGATTTTTCCAGGCACAGGATCAGTTGTTTGTTCTGCCACAGCCACCTTATACCCATGGGAAACAAGTTTTTTGATATATTTTTCTGCACTATGATAAGGTACTCCAGCCATAGGGATAGGATTTTCTGCATTCTTATTTTTACTCGTCAACACAAGATCTAATAACTTCGAACACAATTTTGCATCTTCAAAAAATATTTCATAGAAATCACCCAAACGGAAAAACAGAATACAATCCTTATATTCCTTTTTCATATCTACATACTGCTGCATTGCAGGGGTATATTTAGTCATTATAGAGCACACAAAACAAAACAATTTCTCTAATCCGTCATTCTGAGGCATAGCCGAAGAATCTTTGTGATCACTAAGATCCTTCGCGTTGCTCAGGATGACAGACGAGGAATCCTGCCTGCGGCAGGCAGGAATCCAGGGCACTACTTATTAATCATAATACCAATAACTTATATTTATTCATTGACAAATTACAACCATCTATGATTGCATTATACAAACAAATACATATCGTGATAAAAATATTATACTATAAAATCAGATCAATGACATACCCACTGCAAACTATAATAGGACGATATGCCAGGTATAAATTATATAGACAACAAACGAAACAAAACCAAAATCAACAAGATATTTTTTCTAACATAATCAAAAAAGTTGCTCAGACAGCATTTGGAAAAGAATATAAATTAGACAAAAATACAAATTATCAGAAATTTATACAACAAGTACCCATACACGACTACGAACAACTCAAGCCACGAATAGAACAATCCAAAACAAAAGACAACATACTTCGACCACAAAAAATACAAAGATTTGCTGCATCATCATGAACAACAAGCGCCAAAAAACATATCCCACTAACACAAGAGAGTATCCAGTGTACACACAAAGCAGGTGTAGATATGATTAGTATGCTCATCAGCAAATACCCGATGATAAGACCATTGGTCACATACAATCGACCTTTAGGTTGATCTATACAAGAAACACTAAAAGATGGCACAACCATCGCAGATGTGTCCGCACACATCATCCAAACGACACCAAATATATACAAGCAATATCTCTTTCCTGAAGAAACACTCCTCCTAGCAGATCGAGAACAAAAAAGAAAAACATTTGCGACTGAGCTCAATCCAGAGAAAAAAACCATCATCTTCTGAGTAACAAGTTGGATCGTAGAAGTAGGCAATTACATACACAAAAACTTTCCAGAAAAACGAACCAAACTACAGAAAAATATCCAATCGATCGTGCGATGATGAGTTAGTATAAAACCATTTATACAAACATTTAAAAACCGAGGCATCACCAGACATATAGGAGTATACAACGCATCAGAGTGATTTTTTGGTTATCAAAATATCAGAGATTTTGACAATAGCAACGGCAACGCTCCCTACATCCTCACAACCAACCATGGTATTTTCTACGAATTTGTTGCAGTGAATAACGATAATTTTGATAATAACAATGAAATCAAACCAGATGCAAAAGCAAAAAGACTACAAGATATCACCCAAGAAGATATACAAAACAAACAAAAATTTGCACTCATTATCACAAGCAATACGGGGCTCTATCGCTATATGGTAGGAGATGTAATAAGATTTATAGATACAAAAGGACACTTTGTCATTGAATGAAGAACCAAACAATCCCTCAACCTCAAAGGAGAAGAACTCATGATCGATCACACCGATACAGCTGTTGCACAA
>SKIU01000068.1 GCA_007116275.1 candidate division SR1 bacterium
AGCATCAGTATACGAACCTGTTCCTATTTTATACTCTCAACCATCAATACTAATATCGACACCCGTATCAATACCAGCGATAGTAACCACATTTGATTCTACTGATGTCGAACGAGCGACGCTATTTTGTGTTGTAAAGTTCAAAACATCTGGTGTTCTATCATATGTATCTACAAATACTGACCGTGTTTCAGTGAGACTATTACCAGCCTTATCACTATGAACAAAAGTAATATCTTGCATTCCACTATCAGAGAATACAACAGTATGGGTAAATACACATCAAGTCAAAGTACTAGCAACAAAATCACAACTTGTATGAGAAACATCGTTTATCATCAAACTACCCAAAGCAAAGTCATCAGAGAGAGTTCAAGTGAAAGTAAATGATGTACCATACACAGTTTGCCCAGGGGTGAAATGTACTAGAAGATAAGGCATCTGTGTATCATATAAAACAAATGTAGATCCATCATAAGTAAGATAAGGAGATTCACCAACAAGAATACCTACATGATTCCATCCAGCAGTACCATTTAAAGTAACAGGAATATCATTAATACCGCTTTGCAATAACCCTGAAAATGTTTGAGTAAATCAGGTACCAAATATCTCATAAGGAACATTATCATCTTCAACATCCAAACGGATAATAAATCCTGTACTATTATAATAATATCATGATGGGTAACTAATAGTGACATCAGGACCAGGAAGTGGATCCATAGTAACAACAGTAAAATCTGTTGTATACTCTCAGACAGTTACTGACATAATATCAGCAGTAGAAAGCATCTGTGTAGAAGTTAAAGCAAGTTGTAAAGTATCACCATTTTCAATAGTACCAGTTTGACCAGCACCACTTCGCAATCCTCCATTGACACGATATTGTCCATAAGAAACAAAAACATCTACTGACGTTCACAATCACTCAATAGTCACTATATTAGAAGTATACAACATATTTGGAGACGCTCAAGTTACACTATCAAAGGTAAATGGATCTGGTGACATATATTGTTCTTGGAGATACGATAAAGAACCATACAAATCAATTCTTCCAGGGTGCGCAGTCTTACCTTGAAGTGAAGCAATATGAACAGATCAAGAAACAATAGATTGAATAATATCATGATATGATGCATCAGGATACATACTCCATGCAAGAGATGCTATACCAACAGTAAGTGGAACTGCTGACGAAGTACCATCTGCAAATGCATATTGATTAACACCATATGTACCAATTATTCTACTACATGGAGCGGCAAGATCTACATACATATCACTATAGTTTGAATAAGTAGTAAGAGTATCTGAAGAATCAGTTGCTGCAACACACAGAGAATTAGGTAAATTAAAAGCACAAGGATAAATAGGATTACCAGTAGTGATCTCAAAACCAACACCATCAATTGTACCATTTCCGGCAGCAGTAATGATTATACCAGGAAAATTTTGCATAGCCGTATAGAGTGCAGGATCGTAACCAGGTCAACCAAAACTTGCATTAATAATACGAGCACCATTATATTGAGCAAATTGAATAGCCTTTATAATATCAGACGTACGTAAAGTTTTTCCTGATCAAGCTCTCAATGCCATAATTCTTGCATGTGGATCAACTCAAACAATACCAATGCCATTATCCATATTTGCTGCTATTACACCAGCTATATGTGTACCATGGCTGTCTGAACCATGAGGTAAAGGATCAAAATCATCATCATAAAAATCATATCACACAGTACATCATCACAATGCAGCTCATGTATGACTAAGACAATTGCTGCCATCCCAAAATTGACCAACAAGATCTACATGATTGTAATTTACCCCATCATCTATCAATGCTACAAGAGTACCTGTTGGATTATCACTAACAACACTAGAAAAAAGTTCGAATCAAGATAGCCAACTAATATCAGATCATACCGTTCCTGCAACTCATCAAACAGTTTGACCTAGATTAGACAAGGCCCATTGCTGATCAAAAAATGGATCATTAGGAAAAGATTGCATAGTATACACATAATTAGGCTGTACATGTACAACACCTGGTTCATTCTCCAACCTTACAATCGCCTCTTCAATAGTTTCTCAATATGCAAGTTCTACTACCTCAAAAGATGACATATCATCTGACTGATCAGTAGAAAATAATCCCATGTCAGATGCAACATATTGTACAAGGACCTCATTCTCCAAATATACTCATTGAGTTAATGATCCCAAAAAAAGAAAAAACAAAAAGAAAACAAAACTCCATAGATACATTATCTTCATATATCATGATACAAAAAGTAAAAACATATACACTAATAATAACGGTCAAGGACAGTTTTGTCAAATTTTTTACTACTTTTTTATTGCTCTCCTATTCTCCCATACAATGGGAAAAACATATACACAATACTATAAAAAGCATCGAGAGTTTTATCCAATCACTCGGCTCTATTGAGCATCTTTTCTGTTAAAATACCCTCATACGTAAACAACAACTGTTCAATTTCTTGTCCAAGAGTTTGGAAATCTTCACGCTCTGGCGCATCAGGGTTAGCATTCATTTGCCTAAACTGCCAAAACAAATCTCCATGTACATCATAAAACCTTTTAAACAAAGTTCATCATTTCGTGCTAAAAGAAGATATTTTTTCTTCAATATAGTCACGCAATATAGACTGAACACGTTGCGTATTTTTTTCATCTAGTCCTTGAAAAAAAACACCAAACTGTGGATGGTTTTGTAAGTCATTGAAAAAAGGCACTTTTTTATGGTGTGTAGTATAATTATCTATCAACTGATTAATTTGTTGGATCTCCTGCTCTTTCATAAAAAAACACTATAAAATCAAAATAAAAGGATATCACAGTACAATGGAAAAGACGTGCAAAAAGCACGTCTTTATAATGTCCATTATAGTATATAAGCAACGCTAATGGCTAAAAGTCAGAAGCTAACTGCTGAAAAATTATAAATCTTCAGATCCATCATCCAAATTATCAATAGAAACTTCCGCTTGAGCAGCTTCTGCCGCTTGAGCTTCTTCTCTTGCTTTCAATTTTTCAGGATCTTCTTTAGCAAAATCTACTCTAATAGTTCTTCCTGCCAATTCTGTTTCATTTGCTTCTGCTTGTGCTTTTGTTGCATCTTCTTCGTTTTCAAACTCTACAAACCCAAATCCTTTACTTCTTCTTGTTTCTCTATCCAAGATCACTCTTGCAAAAACAACTTCTCCATACTGACTAAAATGGTCTCTTAATTCTTGACCTCTTAAATTCCAATCTAAACCTCATACAAATAGTTTAGTTTTACTAATAATTTCTGACATACTTCTCTACACAAAACAAAATAAAATATCTCGTAGAATCTCTCAGTAACTAGTACGAAATAAGTAAGTAACAACTACCATATCGCCACATCACTAGAA
>SKIU01000059.1 GCA_007116275.1 candidate division SR1 bacterium
CATCCAAGCAAAGAAAATATATGTTTTCCAATATTTTTTTTTATTTGTAGAGAAAAAGATTGTTCTTCCTTTACACAGGAGTAGTTTTCTAACCATTGCTTAGTCCTTATAGATAATACACCAAGAAGTTTTTGATTAACTGCCTTTCCTAACCACAAATTAAATACCTGTGTATTGCTAGACAAAGAAGATCCACCCACAAAATGTTTATCGTGAATACACTTAAGCACAGCTCAAGCATTATCTCCATCTGCAATAGCCCAATCCTGCTTAAATTGACTAAGGTTGTCCAAAAATTGCTGCATTTGGCTGATAGTATAACAACGCCTCTGCATTCATAACAATAGATCTTCGACAAATCCTGCATCATACAAACAATCATCCGATTGCATAGCCAAATACAAAACTGTCGCAATAGAAGAAATATAGTTTTTCTGCTTCAATTGAGGAAGACTAAATCTATCCCGATTATCAATGAATTTCCCGTCTGCATCAGCCAAACGATTTGCTCCAGCAATACCAAAACCTTTATGCATAACAAAAAAACATATGACTAAATAATTTTATTATAAACAATATATATACAATGTCAATGCCTAGCGACACTGAAAAGTAAGGATATCATCCAAGGAACAACAACCACGATCTTCGAGCATCTGCACAAACTGTTGAAATATATGTACGGTAACCTCTACATCATACATCGCTCTATGGGCACGCATATTTTCTATACCAAAGTGCTGACACAACATTTCCAAGCGTTTACTCGGCAAATCTGGCAATAATCTATTCGCAAGTTTTCTGGTGCATACAGCAGGATTGACAAAGACATGATCTAATTCTTGCTGTCCGTGATGAGAAAGAAACCCCACATCAAAAGTGCTATTATGAGCAACCAATGGATCCTCTCCCAGGAAGTCAAAAAAATTACCCAAAACTTCTCTCATCGAAGGAGCATCAGCAACCATATCATTATCAATTCAAGTAAGCCTTTGTATCATAGGAGGTATATGACGACCAGGATTGACAAGACTATGAAAACGCTCCACTTCCTTCTCTCCATCTCGCCTTACCGCTGCAACCTCTGTTATCCCATGACGAAACTTACTCAATCCAGTCGTTTCCAAATCACATATTACATATTCTGCCATCACTTATATATCAATAAATAAAGAATCGTCTACATATGAAGGTACTCCAATATAATTTAATCATTCATAACTATCAAGAGACACACGCAAAAGGATAAGATGATGATCTTTTTTGAGAAGCTGTATACGATCACGGTCAACATCCGACAAATCAAGAAAATCACTCACCATCACGATAATACGCTTCTTTTTTATCTGCATCATACGATCCATAAACAGAGATATCTGAGATGTATGAGATGGTTTTTGTTTACTCACCATTTGAGAAAGTGTCTTTTGGACCATAGCTCGTGATTCTTTATGCAATCATATACGAGATATAATCTCATCATACCAATACAAATACATACGGATTCATTGTCATTGCCCAACAACTACCAAATCCGTCAACACAGCCACAACAGAATCATACACTAAAGTATGTTGTCGGTTATAGTTAATGTCACAAAACAAATCAACATGTGCATCTTTTTCTTGTTCAAACAAAGACACATATAGGTCATTATGTTTTGCTGATTGTTTTCGATTAACAAACTTTTTTGGATCTCCAGAGACATATTTTCTACTATCAGCAACTTCAACACCACTTCCTTTAAATACACTACGAAATTGCCCTACATAACTACCAGACAAACGTTTATGTAACTTTTGAAACAATACTCCTATACGCATATTCTATACCAAATAACAAAACTATATACAGATCTCATAGTCACCCTAAATAGCAATAAAAATCAGAATAAAGAAAGACAAAAAAACTTGCACCTTTTAACTTTCAACTTGCAACTGGAGCGCTTTTTCTAACTCACCCTTATCACTCCAAGGTCTATGTCATTGATTAGTCCATTGTACTGTTTCATGACCCTTTCCTGCCAGCAAGACTACATCTCCTGGTTGTACTATATCGACAACATGAGCAATAGCCTTCTCTCTATCAGGGATAACATAGAGTCCATCTTCTTTAGATCTAGGGATACCTTTAACAACTTGCGATAAAATTGCATCTCTATCCTCTGTATCAGGATCATCATCAGTAACCACAATGATATCAGCAAATTTGTGGACAATCGCTCACATTTTTGGCCTTTTCCCCTTATCCCTATTGCCTGGAGCACCAAAAAGCACAATAAGTCTGTTTTTTTCTCTTTTTGCAAGATATCCCAATGTCTTTTCTAAAGCATCAGGAGAATGAGCAAAATCTATATAATAATGTACATCATTATGCAATACTTCTTCCATTCTTCCTGGTATACCCGCAAACGAATTCAATGCGGCTATCGCTTGTGTCATATCAGCTCACATTTCTACACACACAGACAAGGCAGCAAGGATATTTTGTATATTAAATGATCACAAAAGGTTGGTTTCTAAGTGATAACGACCTCATAGATAATTCACATCACAGATAGTTTTATCTTTTTCTTCACGAACATTTTCAGCCTTTACCATAGCAGAGCTATATATCCCATAACTTACTTTCTTATCAAATGGCATGTCATCAAACCAAGCTCTTCCATATGCATCATCTTTTGGGAATACTGCATATTTATGAGATTTTTTATTTTTAAGTACATACTGAAAGAGTTTCTTTTTAGCAAGAGCGTAATTATCCATAGTACCATGATAATCTAGATGATCTTCAGTAATATTCGTAAGTACAGCTGTATCAAAGGCAACTCATTCAAATCTATGCTGTTCCAAACCAATAGATGTCACCTCTAACACCGCTATTTGACATCATTCCGCCTTAGCAAGAGCCAACAAACCTTGTAAATCATACACATCCAATGATGACATTTTTTTATCATTGGCCATAACCTTATCTCCTATCTTAATTTGTGCTGTACTAATCATAACAGTCTTAGCAACAGTTGCATTGAGAATATGATGCAAGACATTAACAGTCGTAGTTTTACCATTGGTTCATGTAACACCAATCACAAAAAATCACTGAGAAGGATTGCCATACAAAAGATTAGCAAAAACACCATGAAACCTCTTCCAAGCGGTATAAATACTACTCTTTCTGAGTATATGATACCAACGATCATAAAACAATATTTTTTTAATAAGTTTCTTCATACTGTTACTAAATGCTAATAGCTAAAAGCTAACTGCTTGATAATAAAGTATATGAACCTACTATTGCAGCTGTTTCCATCCTCAATATAGTATTTCCTAGAGAAGATACAATATGATGTGGAAAATGTGCATAATCTGATTGTGTCAATCCCCCTTCAGGTCAAACAACACCAAAAAATTCGTCATTCTGAGC
>SKIU01000027.1 GCA_007116275.1 candidate division SR1 bacterium
CCACCACAACTAAAAAATGAAATAAGAACTCTCTTTGATGACTTCGAAAACATTGTAGGTACCCCAGAAAGAACCGTACAAGAAATACAAAAAGACATACTCCAGCAAATAGTAGGAATAATAGGACAATCTGTTGCAGAAGATAGTAGCAATATACAATCAGATCAAATAGATGCTGTAGATATGGATATGATTGTGATACCAAATATTTGTCTTATTACTGAACTATATAACATCCCAACAGAAAATTGTGATTATGGAGATAAGGAATGATCAACGATTACATCCATACCAACAGAAGTAAATGACCAAATAAGTGGATCCGGATGATTAGCATGATGGATAAAAATACTACTCATTATACTCGGAGTATTAGTCTTCGGATTTATCGGTTTAGTTGTACTCTTTGCCTTCAAAGCTAAAATGAGAGAAGCTAAATGAGAAGAAGAAAATGAAGATGAATATATAGTGCCACAAGATGTTATAAACCCACCAAATCAGGCTACACAAAACTCCGATACAGAAAATACACAAAATCCAGCACAAATAGATCAAGAACCCCAAAACAATACAGAAAATAAAGAAGAACAAAGTTAATGCATATACTTTTGCACACTAATACAAAAACATGAACAAAAAAAGATATATTTTTATTGATGCTTCATGTGTTGGTAATCCTGGACCGATGGAGTATAGATGAGTAAATAAACAAGGAAAAGAACTATTTCGTAGTAAACTATATCCCAAATGAACCAACAATATAGGAGAATTCCTAGCAATAGTCGATGCTATACAATATGTCCAAAAACGAGAAAAACAAGGATACGAGATAGATGTAACTATCTACACAGATTCACAAACAGCACTCCAACGACTCGCATCCAAAAAACCAAAAACAACACTAAAACACGGGAAAGATACAACAATACTACTCAAAAAACTCCAAGAATCACTCCAACGACTCAAAACAAACGATATCACAAACTACAATATCCAAAAACGAGATACAGCCAAACACGGTGAAATTCCTGCAGATTTTGGGAGAAAATAAAAAAAATCACAGCTGTCACTGGATTATATAGAATACACAATGGAGCGCGTAACGGGACTCGAACCCGCAACCTCCACCTTGGCAAGGTGGCGCTCTAGCCAATTGAGCTACACACGCACAAAAATATATCAAAAGCTAACAGTTATTGGCTAGTAGCCAATAGCTTTTTTTTACACTTCAATAATCTCAACTCACTTTTGCTGTGATTTTTTCTGTACTCCATCTGTATGCAATATGTTTGTTGGCGAAAGAACAATAAGCACAACTGCAATTATTTTTATTACATCTGCAAGATATATAAACTGACTGGGTCTATCAATAAGCACATACTCACCGACAAACAACAACACAACACCAAGAACAAATAAAGTAACCTTACTAAAATTTAATTTTACTGGATATACACCATAAAAAACAAATTTATACAAAGCAAAGACAAGCAACAATACATATATCAATCCTTGTAAATCTTGGTACTGTCATTGAACAATAGGAGCTCCTACACCATACAGATAAACAATATAAGCCAACAATCAACCATATACCATAATAATCAAAAACCTTTTTATAATATCTCGCATCTACAATATATCTACAAAATAAAATGATATAGATCACATACCCAATTCATATCTATTTACCAAAGATTTGCAAATCAATTCACATCCATTTTCTTATATATTATAATATAAAGTAATATAAAAATAAATTAGTAATAATAATAAGAACAAACTCTCATAGATTTGTGAAAAACACCAAAAGGTAGTTACCATCAAACAAAACTACACACACCAAAAATCCTCACAATGTCTAAATGTTAAAAAAACCTCACAAAACAATCAATATATGATATAGTCTTTCTCACGAGTTTTTCACAAATTGTGAAAAACTTTTTTAAACTTGTTTTTCTATAATGATAAACTATAGTATAGCGCAATATATAACCCTATTTATATGATAAATGTACATATATGTCTACACAGAAAACAGAGTCGAGAGCCACAATCAATATTTCTTCACAAACACTCAACGATTATGATCATCTCAAACATGTTTTAACACAAATAACAGGAAGAGAGGATCTTAATGATGATGAGGTTATAAAAGCACTTATCGACTGATTTATGCATTCCTATGTCCATGGCCAGCAGCCAGGAGTGATTAGCCAAGGGCATAACCATAATAATCATAATTGTTGTGGATGATGACAACAATGACAATGTGCATCACATAGTGAAGAAAAAAAAGCGAAAGGTCAATGCTGTGGATGAGGGTGTTGTTAGTTGGTTATAATGTTACTTTATGATTTTACGATTACATGGATAATAAAAAACTATTTATGAAATCATTTATAATAATATTAGCTATCGTTGCATAAGTATTTATTCTATTACTTCTTACTAAAATAATATTGATTTTATAAATAGTTTAATCTTAACAATAAAACAACCTAAAACTCCCTAAAAATTTTCTTCGCAGCAACAATATCGACAGCACCATTGTTTTTCTTACTTCATCACTGGTCTAATTTTCATTGTCAATTCTCATTGTCTACAGAAATGAATTGCAACAAACTAAATCACTCAGGTGGAGTGTCACCCTCTCGAGACCCAAAAAAGTTCACCACAGAATTATCTGGACGGAATCAAGCGGGAAATCCCATTTTTTCTATCGGTAGAGCGACATCGATGATAACATTTCTTTCTCTATCGATAAGATGTGCATGTGATCACTTATTTTTTTCGTAATACAGTTTTGATCAATCCAACGAAAAAGTAGTAAATTCATCAATACCCACAATATATTCCAATGTTCTATAAATAGTCGCAAGACTTATTTTATGTCATTTTCTTTTTATCATATCGTAAATATCATCAGCAGTATAGTGTCCATCTGCGACAAGTTCTTTGATCAGTGTATGATATTTATATCTCGACATTGAGAGGGAAAATAAATAAAACCACTCTGTCATTCTGAGCGAATGCGAAGAATCTTAGTCTATAACCAATAAGATTCTTCAATCGCTGCGCTCATTCAGAATGACAAATAGAGACTAAACTTATTATACTCAAGCTCTTTTCAAAAAGCAAATTTTTAAACATAGTTTTCCATATACAAAAATAATCAATATGAGAATGATTATTATTTGCAGATAGAATGTGGAAAACTTTTGAAGCTATTTTTGGCTATTATAAGCCTATTTTGTTAAAATGATGTAAAGTTATTAACAGTGAAATGTTAAAATATTGTTGAAAACTAATAAAAGTATAGTAAATGATAATGATTATCATTTGCAGTAAGAGAAAATGTTTATATTTGAGAAAAA
>SKIU01000107.1 GCA_007116275.1 candidate division SR1 bacterium
TTTAGGGAACAAGGATGCATACATCCTTCTCCTTAAATGGAATTCGACCGATCCTCGGTCGAATTTAAAATGGCGAATAGCCGAAAATGCCTAGAGTATATCTCTAGGCATTTTAAATTATCTAAAAAGGTATATCATTTGGATCTGTTTGTTTTCCCTTTTTTTGAACTGTTTGTTTGTCTTCCGGTGGTGTGATTGGTTGGTCTCCTGTCTTTATCTTGGACCGTTTGCTGTGGGCTTTGAAATACTCTTCCCCCAGATTTTTGCTGATATTTTCTTCTCATTCGTATACATGGATGATATATCACCACATTCCTTCGAGTTTGTTTATTATATTTTCTGCATATGCTTTTTGGGTTTTTGGATCGTTTGAATTATGTGGGACTTTCCCATGTTTTGGTTTGAGAGTGTATCTATAGTGTGTATTTTCTCGTAGTTCTTCTCGTGTCTTTGTGTACAGGTCGTTAAAGAGTCTGCTATATGCTTCTTTGCTTTTTGTGGCTAGCTTCCTTTTTCCATTTTTGTCGAAGGCAAGTTTGTTTATCTCTCTGTCTGTGTTGCTCTGTGGGGTTCGTGTGCTTAGTTTAATGGCATTGATTTTCCATCACTGCTTACCGATCGTTTGTAGTATGGGTTCCCTTACCATACTCATCCTCCATCATGTGTACTCAATTTGTTTTTTGTACTGATTGATAGTTCCGATTGCTTGGTAGAGCTCTTCTTCGCTGAGTATTTTGTTTCCTATATCTTTTATTTGGTCTTTGATTGATTTGATATTTTCTCGTAGGTACTGTAACTCGTATTTATCTGATATGTGGAATGTCTCTTTCTTAAATGATTCGAGTATGTTTTGGAGGTTGCTTTTTTGTTCTTCTTGTGTTTTTTGGGATTGTTGGATTTCCTCTTGGAGGTTGCTTTTTTGTTCTTCTTGTGTTTTTTGGGATTGTTGGATTTCCTCTAGTTGCTTGATATATGCTTGAAAATTTTCTTGCAAGACGCTCATTGTTGTCATATAGGGAAAACTTATAGCTATATCATCTGCATATCTGGAATATTGTGTATTGTGTCCTATGAGTTGTGGTATTTGTCTTTCGATGGCAGCGTCTGTGCGGGCAAGCACAATATTTTGTATGTGGTTGCTTGTCGGTGATCACTGCGGGAGTTCGTTTTCGCTCATGCAGAGATGTGTCAGTGCTCTGATAAATGTCTTTTTGTCTTCTTCTTTTTCCAACAATGGACACCAGATGTCTAGGTTGCGATGGATGGATCCAAATAGATTGGCATAGACTCTTTTTGTGGTTATGGATGGATAGGCATTTTTGATATCCAATGTCAGTAGATATGGATTGTGTCTATGTATCTCTGTATTTTTGCTTGCGTTATCACCAGGTTTCCCTTGCGTCGAAGACAGAGACACAGGGATGGTCATGAGATGTTTTTTTATCGCTTCTTGTATCTTGTGTAATTGTGGATGCGGGTTTCTTATGGTTCTTGTTTTTTTCCCCAATGTTTTATTATATCTTTTATATCCATATATATATTGCTTATCGTCTGTTTTTTCTTGATTTCTCAGCTTCAATGCATCCAGTATCTCTTTTCAGCTACTTTTACAAAAACGAGCAAGTTGAGATATCACTATATTTTCTGGGTGGTCTATTTTTTTTATTTCTCTGTGTGGTAGTATGCATCATTTTTCCATGGCTGTATGGGTGGAGATATAAATTGTCTTTGTATTGTAACAAAAACCTTTTCATATTCAAACCATATTGACTTTATCTATTATTTTGTTATTAAATCATTGTTTTTGTTTTTTGTTTATGTTTTCTATGCATTTGGACGATCGTGATAGATCTATTTTTTGTGAGGAGGATTATCGTATACTGCAAGAATGTCAGCAAGGCAATTTTTCACGTTTGTTGTTTCTCAAGACACAATTTACTCAAGAAGAGCTTCTGGAAGCACTGTTTTTGGCTTGAGATACTCCCAAAGAACAGAAAGTTAAGCTTATCAAGCGCATTGCGGTACAGTGTGCGTTCTGGAAAGATGCACTTAATGAGGACTATAAGGCATATTTGCGTCAGCATAATGACGCTGTCAGAGAGGTTTTGTTACATTGATTTCATAATAATTCTTTGTGATTTAATTCGTTTCGTAGCTACAATAATCATTTTTGGTCTACGTATGGTGGAAGGAGTTTACGTTCTCCTTGTGTTTCTGATCCTTCTCATGAATGGTATGGCAGACATATTGCTATGATACAGTCGCATCGTTATTTTTGTACCTTTCTTTGTGTCCAGGCAGGGATAGATTTGCCTGCTGATACTCTGACTTTTTTTGAGTCTATAGGGGGATAAGAAAAAACTAGTTCAGTCTTATGTATTTTGTTGTAAAAATACCTTGTATTTGCTTTGTTATTGTTTATACCCTACCCTAGGGTAGGGTTATTTATTCCGTATGCCTATTATTATGAAACATAAAAAATTGGGTACAACAATCAAGAAAGCGCAGTGAATGTTGGTCAAAGTGGATGCAATGATACAGGATGATGTCTATTGTGCAGATATTGCAACACAGGTAAATGCGGTTATTGGTCTGTTGAAGGAAGCTAATAGACAAATACTTAAACAACATCTAGCGTGTTGTGGAAAGAAAAAACTTGTATCCAACAATCCTGCTGAAGTCGAAGAATTTATTGATGAACTGGTTAGGGTCTGGGATGTAAGTACAAGGAAGTAATTATCATTTGTGACTGTTAATGATTACTGTTTTTTTATTCTTTATTGTATAGTAATGAAAACTATTTTGTTGTCGTTTGTTGTTCTATTTGTTGTTGTTGGATGTGCAAAACATGATGCTATGCATATTTGAGATCCTGATTATCTTGCTGATCATGCAAATCATATACATCATGAAGTCACTTCAGAAGAATCATTTATTGCTGATATGATACCACATCATCAAGAAGCGGTAGATACTTCTGCTCGTTTGGCTGATATTACTCAAGATCCAGTATTGCAAGAGTTGACACAAGATATTGTATCTGGACAAGCCGCTGAAATCGCTATGATGCAATGATGGCTTGATATGTGGTATCCTGCTAGTAGCTATCAGTCAACTTATATGCCGATGATGAGAGATACTTCAACAATTAGCTCTGTGTCAACTATCGAACGTATGCGATTAGAAGATATGATCCAACACCATATGGGTGCAGTGATGATGGCAGAGGATGTTCTTAAATTGAATCCCAGAGAAGAAGTTGCAATTTTTGCTCGTGATGTGATATCGGTCCAGACTGATGAAATATTGTTGATGCAACAGTTATTGCAGAATTATTAATTTATTTTTTGATTATGATAGATGCAACATCGTTATTATTTAAAAGGTGTTACTTGTGATGCATGTAAAGAAAAAATCACAGGTGCGTGGATGGCAATTCCTGCAGTAGAGGAAGTAAAATTTATTGATACGGGGAAAGTTGATATTGTTATGCGTGAACATATTTCATTGGAGAAGTTTCAGGATGCCCTTGTTGCTTTGAAAAAATACCGTGTTTCTGATACCCCATTTGGACTTAGTTGATTGTTGTCTGGATTGATGGTTTATAGATGACTATTGTTTATTCTTTCTCTGATTATCATCTTTACAATTGTAGATGTGCTTTTGCGATCTCGTGGTTGATGGGATATTATGATGGCGTTTATGGGACGATGGTTTATCGTGTTTTCTGCATTGAAGCTGTATAATCTTTCCTGATTTGTCGATGGATTTGTAAGTTATGATATCGTTGCGAAGCGTTGGCGTGCATATGCTTGGTTGTATCCATTTGTGGAGTTGGTGCTTGGATTGTGTTTTCTCTTTGGTTTTATTCCATTGATTGCTAGTATTGTGACATTGGTTATTATGATTGTTGGAACTATTGGTGTATGGAAGGCCTTGGGAAGAAAAATACAATGTGTATGTATCGGGACATTTTTCTCTTTGCCTTTGACTAAAGTAACTGTCGTGGAAAATTTGTTTATGGCAGCGATGGCTGTCGTGATGATATTTCTGGTGTTGGGATAATGCTATTTTCTTAGCTTGCAAATATTGTGGGTATTGTTATATATGGCGTTGTTTTATATTATTTTGTGTGTTTAGATGAGAAAGAATGTTCTTATTGTTGTAGGGTTGATTCTATTAGTATTAGTTGTTTTGTTTTTTGCTTTGAAACCTAAGGCTCCTGATCAAGGATCGATTGCTGTCGTTACTGAAAATGATATGGATGTTCTTCCATTACCAGAGCTTGGCGATAATGTAAGACGCTATAGGCTTGAACCAGGATCGCAGATGGCATGGACTGGACGTAAAATTGGTGGTTTTCATGATGGAACAGTAGATATATTACAATGAGCGTTTGCTATAGATGATGATGGAACTGCTGCAGGAAAATTTATTATTGATATGGATACTATCACGATTACTGATATGGATGCTGATGATCCTATGTATAACCAATTACTTACTCATTTGCGTGAAGGATTTTTTGCCGTAGATGCATATCCAACGGTAGAATTTGATTTGAAACAAGCCTTACCTAAAACTAATGGTGTGTATGATATTGTTTGAAATCTTAAACTGAAAGGTGTTAGTAGAGAAATTAGTTTCCCAGCTCAAGTAGAAATTACTGACGATAGTATGACAGCTCAAGCTAACTTTTTTGTAGATAGAACTGCTTGGGGTATTGATGAAGTTATACAAATAGCTGATAAATATATTGAATTTGGTGTAAACTTTACCTTTGAGAGGTTGTAAGTAGAGTTTAGAAATTAGAGATTAGAGTGTAGATGTAGTTTCTACACTTTTTTTGTTGTGTATTATATACCTACTGCTTATTATCTCTGATATACTTTGTTTGTTAATGGTCAAATGGGTCTAAGGAGAGTGGTAATTCTTCTAAACATATCCATAGGTATCATAGGATCCAATGGTTTCCCTTTGTCTAATTCTTTGTGTCCAATGACTGTTGGCATTGGTTCTGTACCGCTCAGATCTGCATTTTTAAATTCACTAATTGCTCCTATATCGATGTTGTATTCCTCTCCCAAAAAGAGTATGAGGTCTATGAGTGACAATAACATCGCACGTGAATAAAATTTGTCTGACATGAGACTAATTCCTATGCTTCATCTATTGTGACCTAATACATGTGCTCAAACAACATGCATACCTCACCTTCTTCCTTCATATACATTTCCTTCCCCATCAATGAGAAAATGATAACCAATATCTCATCGTCATAACCTTCTTCCATGATATTGTTGTAATGATTTCATATAGGCCGTTCCTGCTTGTTTATTTCATTGGTATCATCCTGCTGTATGGTGGATAATTATTCTATCTGCTGGAAAATATTCCATTTCTCTTCGTATTCCGTTGACGCTATGTCTTAGGGTTCTGGGTTTGTCTATCGGTTCAAAATTCTTTATATAGTTGGATCTAATAGTACTTACATTTCTAGGAGTGTGTCATGGTTGGTTTGTTGGTGGTGAGCTTGGTTCATCTCTTGGTGGTATTGGCATGCTCATACTCTCATCTGCTCATCGTTCGTGTCTTGGAATAATGTTACTTTTTTCTGTAATATCATTTCCGACTGTACTAAGGAAGAACCAATCTCTTCCCAGTTCTTGTGTTAGTTTATTTGGTTTGGTAAAGCAAAATTCTTGTAGATTTTTGATTGTGTGATTGGGAGTTGCTGTGTTGTGCTGTATTTGATTAAACTCGACACTTGCGAGTCTGTTTGCTAATAATGCTTTGATTATATAATTTTCTCTGGGGCTTTGACGGTAGAGTGTTTTTATTTTTTCAACGAATAGTGGATCATATCATTGAAAAAATCATCATACTTTTTCAAATGCTTGATTGAAATCGTTTACTTGTACATCGTTTGCGTTTTGTATACGTATGTTTTTTTCTGGTGTACAGCTTATCATAGCAATTATTCCTGGTTCGATATCAGCTATGGCTCATTGTATATGTGCCTTGTTGATCTTAGTGGATAATAAGCTCGTTTGTATATCGCTGACTATTATCTCATTTTGTGTTATTTCTGCAATAACAAATGGTCTTGCTTCAAACGCATGTGTGATTTGTATTGATGCTATAATGAGTGTTGCTATGAGTATTTTTTTCATGGTATAGGCTTGTAGTTAAATGTTTTTTGTTTATAGGTAATTGTGTTTAGATTACAATGTTTTAGCTATTAGCACTTAGCTACTGGCATTTAGTTGATTTGGTATGAAATTTTTACTTACAAAAACCTTATTAAAAGAGTTTTTGCAGTGTCCAAAGTATGCTCGATGGCATGTAAATCGTAAAGATATTTATACTACTATACAAGATGAATTGTATGGTCATATGAATATGCGTACTATTGGTCAGGAAGTAGAAGAACTATTCCTTTCTCAGTATGATAACTACACAACTATTGATGACCCTTTTGACGTCGATACAACCAAACAGGCTATAGAGCGTGGTGATAGTGTTATTTATCAGCCAGTCTTTAAATTGGATAACCTCTATGTGAGATGAGATCTATTGGTTAAAAATAGTTCTTGACGCTATGATCTTATCGAAATAAAAAGTAAAACATCTATTAGAGGAAAATCTGATAAATCAATGTTGTATCAAGATCTATTGTATGATTTAAGTTTTCAGTCTTATGTTGTTTCTCACTTTTTGGGGAACCGTTTTTCTGGTAATGTTAATTTGGTATATATTAATAAATCATTTGTCAAAAATGGGGAGGTGCTAGTGGATGATTTTTTTGTACAAGAATATTGTCGTGAAGAGCTTCTTTCGTCTGCAGTTATGCGTTCTTTGTTGTACACACTTGCGCATACTCTTGTCTTAGATGAACAGTCTTTCGATGATTTGTATCCATATGATGGAGAAAATCCATTGTTGTATTTTGGTCGTGTGACGCAGAAAGATAGTATTTTTGCTATCCCATGATGGTATAAAATTAAGCCTTTTATTACCCAATGGGTTGCTGCACATAAATATTTGGTTTCTGATATTAATGAAAAAGATTTGCTAGAACTTACTGCTTATAATTGATCTTGAAAAAACATTGCACAATCTATTAAAACTATACAAGAGGATGAGATTGCAATCGATACTCATGCTATAGATAAAGAGTTGTCTTCTCTTGCCTATCCTTTGTGTTTTTATGATTATGAGACAGTTGCTACTGCTATTCCCTTGTTTGATGGGTATCATCCTTGGCAACAAATAGTTGTGCAATATTCTATGCATATTGTCCATGAAGATGGTCATATAGATCATAAACAATCTATTATTTATCCATGAACAGATACAAATAAATCGGTGATTGATGATTTTGTGCGTGATATAGGGGATGGATATGGTACCTACATTGTCTGGAATAAATCTTTTGAAAATGGAAGAAATGATGATATTGCTCTACTGTATCCTGAGTATGCTCATATCTTTTTAGCTATCAATGAGCTAACTTTTGATCTTATGGATATTTTTAAAAATGGTTTGTATTTTCATCCAGATTTTTTGGGATCGGCATCTATTAAAAAGGTATTGCCAGTGTTGACTGATATAAGTTATGATAATTTGTCAGTTTCTCATGGTGGAGCTGCGACTAGCTTATTACAGCAACTTATTGTTTGATCTATTGCGTCAAATGAGGTGGATGATAGTATTGCAATGCTTCGTGAGTACTGTAGTCAAGATACGTGGGCTATGGTTCGCATTTGGGAAGAAATTAGGGCCTAGCTTTTTCTTCTAAAAATTTTAATATTTCTTCAATTTCTTCTATATTTCTATCGTCTACTTTTTCTCGTGTTTTTTTAAGTAGACACTTAACTTTTGATCTTAGGCCATTCTGGATATCGTTTATCATAATGCTTTGAGCTATTTCTTTTATAATATCTGTATTATTGGTCGATAATTTTATGTTTTTATCTATTTTTCTTAGGTACTCTTCTATGAGATTTTTGTATATTTTTTGAAATTGTGGTTTTTGTTGATTTGCAATATCTTCATGCTGTATTCCTTTTAGTTCATCTCGCATATTTATTCGATCTGATTCATTCATATTGTATGTTGGTGCGTTTTTTCGTTCTTCAAATTTTTTTCTACTAAAAGGAGCTGATATTGCTTCTCCTATACGCGTTTTTCTGTGCGTTGGTTTTATTTTTGTATGTGTTGGTGTTCTGCTTTCATGTGTTGGTGTTCCGATATTTTCTCCCTGTTTCATTGATTTTTAATTAACTAATAAATGTTTCCTACTATGTATTTTTTGTTTTATATTTCAATAGTATTTGACATAAAATGTTTTTGTCTGTATAATATATTTATTTATATTATTACTTTCTCTTATGTTATCTGATACTAAAATTCAAAAAATATTGGTACAAGAAGTCCATTTTCATTTTAGTAAAAGTGGTGGTCATGGCTGACAAAACGTTAATAAGAGAAAGACTAAAGCGGAATTGTATTTTAATATAGATGAGTCTTCTTTTCTATCTCAAGAGGAAAAAGATCGTCTTAAAAAATTGTCTGGTAATTTTGTACATCATCACTCGTCTACTCTAATTCTTACTTGTCAGGAAGAGAGGTATCAGCATGCCAATAAAACTAAAGTATCACACCATTTTATCCAGCTTTTGCATAAAGCAGTAGAAACTCCAGAGGAAAGAATACCTACACATCCACCACATTATATTCAGCACAAGAAAAAATAATCTAAGAAGCATCATAGCAAAAAGAAGTCTCTTCGTCGTTCTATAGATATATATTAATACTTTTTTGTTTTTGTCAAATTAATTTTGTTGGCTTTATAGGTCTTTTTTGTGTTATTTGAGGTCTTTGGCTATACTATTGTTGTATTTTTATATCCTCTTGTACTATAATGTTTCGTGGATTATTATGATTATTACTTTCTACTTTAGTTTTTGTTGGTGCTAGTTTTGCCGCAGAACTTTTGGTAGATCCTCTTTATTCTGACCCTAGATTCCCTCCTACGGATAGGTTGCATGCGGGCTGTATGCAATCTGCAGACATCAACCTTGCTACTGAACTGGATATCAAAGATATTCATGTTGTTTTGCAATTTGATCCTCAAAAGGTCGATATCTTACGTATCCTGCCAGATAATAAGAATAGAGATGAGATAATAGATTTTGATATCAGATATGGAGAAATTGTCTATAGTCATGAGAATATGGTGTATAATCCATGGTATGAAATTAAGATATTTTCTATGATGTTTAATTCTAAACCAGATATTGAAGATGTCTTATTTACTTTTGGGTCAGGTTCGTATGCTGTGACTCAATGATGACAACGTATTAATTTAGAAGGTGACTCTATTATTCCTTTTGCAACTGTCCCTGAATGTGATCCAGATATTATTCCACCAAGTATCAATCTTATTAGACCATTCCCATCGCAGAGTGGTATTGCATTAGATTCTTTATTTGTTTTTGAAATTAAGGATATTGGTAAATGAGTAGATAAAGACAGTATTTATGTTTTGATCGGTCAAGATGCATATACTATGAATACTCAGGGAGTTGCCTTTAGTGGTGAACATTTGGTTGTACAACCAAGAAATTGGCTTCCAGTAGGTTCTGAAATAGAAGTAAAAGTATCAGTTTCTGATTTACAAGAATTTGGATGACCTAATAGAAGTGAAAAAACATTTGTTATTAATACTGCTGATGGAATAATATTAGATGATAATATTAATCCTATGGAATTGAAGCAAAGATCTCGTGAGTTGCGTCAACAACAATGATCAAGCGATGAATGTAAGTTGTTGCAATCATTACAATGATTTATAGCAGAGAGTAATAGAGAAATGGTTGAAGCTATGGCTTTGAAACTCGAATGTGATGTGGTGTTGGCTATAGAAGGATTGGATATGGATATCAGTGATACTACACTCTCTCATAGTGCAGCATGATTTTTTACTGTGGAAGAAACTAGCTGATTCTCATTGTTTGCTATAACTTGATGGGTGTTGTTTTTTGTTACTTTATTACTTAAATTACATTATTTTGTTTCTTACAAAAAACATAAAAATGTTACCGATATTAAATCTTTGTAAGTTTTTGTATAAGTTGTGTTAGATATTGTTCTGTTTCTTGATCATGAAATTGAATTTGAGTGAGTAAAGCAGTCGCATCATGGATGTAGGCTGCTATTTTATTTTTTGCAAAATCTATAGTTCATGATGTATGAAACATATCTTTGATATTGTTTATTTGGTTTTTATTTAGCTGTTTTCCGAGTGATGATGATAGTAGTTCCTTTTCTTTTTCTGTTCCATGATCATATATGTACTGTGTGAGTAGTGTTTGTTGTCATTCTTGGATATCATAAAAAGTGGGCTTATCTGTTTCGCTTTCTAGAATATCAATAAGATCATCACGTAACTGGTAAGCTAGTCAGAGTGTCTCACCTATTTTCCATAGTATATCTATTTGTTCTTGTGGAGCCTGGGCTCGTTGGGCTCATGCTACCAATGGTCTTGCAAAAGTATATCTTGCTGTCTTGTAGCGGTTTTTTCTTTCTAGTGTGTCTGCATCAGTTGGTTCTCCAATAGCCATATCAACATCAATCATTTCTCCAAGTATAACTTCTTGGATCATTGTATGTACTGTTTTTGTAGCCTGTAGATGATTTGGATTTTGATATGTTTGCATTATGTTATCATAAACCCATGCAAGGAGCAGATCTCCTGCTAGTATTGCCTGTCATTCAGCTATCCTGTTTTGTATTTTGGGATTGTTTTCTTTGATGAAGTGATGGATAGTTGGAACATTGTGTCTTTTGTCTGCTTCATCTATGATGTCATCATGAATGAGTGCCATTGTATGCAAAAGTTCAAAGGTCATAGCAAACTGTCGTAACTCTTCTGTCTTATCTGTGCTGTATATGTTATATCACATAAAAAAACAGTAGGGTCTAATTCTTTTTCCTCCAGCAAATGTGATGGTTTGTATATGTTCTAAAACAGAAGCGATTCTGCTATTTTGGACTATGTCTTTGGACTGATTGATCTTTTTTTCTAAATATTTTTGGAGTATGGGATCAAAATTTAATTTAAATGACTGTAGGTTCATGGTAATTATGATGATAAAAAAATCATGTTTGTGATTGTATTTATTGCTTTTATTTTTACAACTGAAGTTGTTTTTTATTGTTTTGTTGTTATGTATGAAAACCGCTATTATAGGATCTGGGTTTGGTTGATTAGCTGCTGCTATTGTCTTAGCTAAGAAGTGACAACAGGTAACTGTCTATGAAAAAAATGAGCAACTTGGTGGACGCGCGAGTGTTCGAGAACAGCATGGTTTTCGTCGAGATATGGGGCCAAGTTGGTATTTGATGCCTGATGCATTTAAAATGTTTTTTGATGCTGTAGGAGAAAGGGTCGAAGATCATCTGCAGTTAACAAAGTTGACTCCAAGTTATAAGGTATTTTTTCATGGGGGAGATACAGCTATAGATGTCTATGATGAGCTTGAAAAGAATAGAGATGTCTTTGAAAGATTGGAAGCGGGATCTACAGATGTACTTGCAGACTATATTGCCAAGTCAAAATATCAATACGAACTTGCTATGCGTGATTTTGTGCCCAAAAATTATGATAGTATTTTTGATTTTTTTACTCGACGTACGATGACGGAGGGCTACAAATTACATGTGTTTGAAAATATGCAAAAATATGCTGAACGTTATTTTAAGACAGTAGAGATGCAGAAAATTGTTCAGTATCCATTAGTTTTTCTATGAACTGCGCCGCAGGATGCTCCTGCTTTGTATAATATCATGACCTATGTAGATTTTGGTATGGGAGTTCGGTATCCGCAATGATGAATCAATGCAGTCATCCAAGTACTTGTTCGTATTGCTAAAAAACATGGAGTTATTTTTCATACCAATGCGGAGATTGACAAGATAGTTGTCGATAATGGTAAAGCGAAAGGAGTCCAATTAGCTAGTGGTGAAGTGGTTGCATGTGATACAGTCGTCAGTAATGCTGATATGCAGTGGACTGAAACGCAGATGCTTGAGAGAAAATATCAGACCCATCCTGCGTCGTACTGGGAGAAGAAGGTGATGGCGCCGAGTGGATTTATCCTGTATTTGGGAGTAAAAGGGAAGGTAAAAAACCTGGATCATCATACGCTGATTTTTGCTGATGATTGGGAGAAGAATTTTGGTGAAATATTTAAAGACTGTGTACCTCCAAGTGATCCGTCACTGTATATCTGTTGCCCATCCAAGACTGATCCAAGTGTCGCACCAGAAGGGGATGAAAA
>SKIU01000105.1 GCA_007116275.1 candidate division SR1 bacterium
ACAAACTCAATGGCCCTGTAGGAAACACAGAAGATCTTCAATGATATGAAAAAATACCTGCATCCCCTTCTCCATTGACCCAAGAAAAAGTTGAATCACTCGTTGCTTGACTCAATCTTAGTAACACTGAAAAACAAGAGGTTATCAATTTCATCTGGAAAACTTGTGATGGAATGCCGGATGCGGTTACCCGATGAGCATTGTCACTGAAAAAGTATCCTGATGAGAAATATAAACTATTGTATGAGCGTGATGAAGACAATGACATACTGGAGTTGAAATATGAAGTAGTTACTGATACAAGCAAAACTGAATGGGTAGAAGTAACAGATAGTTCTCATACTATTGATCTATGATCTGCTTTTGAGTATATCAATACTTCTCCCAATGATTATGAAAAAATCAGGAACAATCTAAATACACTGGGTGACTTATATAAGAATGAATTATACAACACTGCCAATATAGCAAGAAAACAAAATCCTGATATGTTATATGCTTTTCTAGAACCATTGAGTAGGATGGATTATGGAAAAGCTGCTAAACAACTAATAAAAGTACTTGAAAAACAACATATACCTGCCTATGACCCTTTCATAAACAAACTCAAAGATAACAACATTTCTGAGGATGAACGTTTACTTATTTGCAATAAATTTCAACACCTCCTTGCCTATAATGCAACGAGTATTAAATTCCTTACTGGAGAAGCATATAGTAATATTAGTAAACTGTGATGACTGATAGATGGAAGAAAATATCACTACGAATCTATGGCAAAAGATAAGGATATGCCTGACATTTTCCGTCTAGGATGAGAATATTACAATGCACTTCGCAACAAAACAAAAGATTGGACATCATATGAAATAGAAGATGCAGGTAATATTATCGGATATACTGCATTTTATAGAACAGCAGCCAAACATTTTGGTATGGCACATCCTGGAGAAACAAAGATTGTCAAATATGGTAGTGAAGTTGCTAAAGTAACTATTGACAACGCTGATGATCAACAAAAAGCAAGTGATCGATATTTCAAACAACTAGCAAACAACGCAAAAGAGTTTGCTCTTATCCAAAAAACAATCAATAAAAAACTCAAAGATGCGAATACAACCTATAGAATAGATAACTTAGTAGATTTTAAGAATCTTATTTCTGGAGAAGTTGCACATAGTGGAATAAACAAAAATACTAAAGAGATATTGACATTTGACTCAAAATTTGTATTCTATCTTATGTGAGAATGTACCAATGAGTCACTATGACTTGAACTTGGCAAACTTACTATTAGAAAAACAGAGGAAGTAACAAAGGAAACTATTGACAAAACAAAGACTAAGGAAGCCAGTATCACTCCTGGACAAACAGAAGCTTACTTTAATATGAATCGAAAGAGTTGATTGTACAATAATGAGTATGACATCCAAACCAGACAAAGAGACTTGAATATTGCTGCGGCAGTCACTGGTAGATTTAAACAACCTACACCAATCGATGATGTCAGTCCAGATCGAGAAGGACCTGTTAATGATGGCATCAACCCAAATCGAGAGGGTCCTGGAGAAGGTCCTGATGGAACAAGTCCTTGATGGGAATGAGGATAATACATTTATTTTTTCTACAAGACATCTATGAAACTCTACAAATGACTGTGTACACTATTTGTGATTGCTACTGTATCTGTGGGTATAGTACTTGGACAGACAAGTAATATTAACATAGGAAACAATGTTCCTATGAACACAACCAACAGTATTTTTAGCTGTTCTGCAAATAGAACTCTTCAATGAGCGTTTTATGATGGTCAGCTCAGAAGAAATTCTGCTACAGTATGGGGACAAGATGGATACGAATTCCATTATTATAATAGTACGTATATCAATGTATACAACCCGTACAATAGTCTGAGAACATCAGTCAATAACTCTACAGTACCACCATTTCAGTTTAGATCACAAGTACTTCCTGTTACTAGATCTCCTGGTCAGTGAGTTTATTTGACTATACAAAATAATTTTACGTATCTCCAAGGAAACAACCCAAGAAATCAACTTGCAGGACAGTTTGTGCACTATGTAAATAGATGATGGACACAAGCGTTTATTTGACCAAATCTATCCTATAAATATCGTTTTGATAATGGACAATTTCTCAATAGCCCCGAAATCAGTTACAATAGCAGAGCTACCAACATAACTCCTTATACAACTCCACTCAACGTCTGCCATAACTTCTATATCGCACGTTGTGGTGATGGTATTGTAGACAATCCAAACAAACCTGGAGGACCAAATACCAATGGTAAACAAGGTATACAAACTACTGATGGATTTATGCAACGAGTTGATCCTTCCTTTGATCATGAAGTATGTGATGACTGAACTAACAATGGACAACCAGGATACTGTAATCTCAGCTGTAGTGGTTATGTTCCTGTACCAGAACCTGTGTGTGAGTCTATAGATCTTAATCCTGATACAATTTTCCCGAATGAAACCACCAACATTGTCTGTAATGCAAGTAATGCAACAAGTTATAGTATCACTGTGAATGGACCAGGTAATCCATTTACTTATACACTAGGAAATAGTTTTGATTACACTCCAACAGTTCCTGGAAATTATACTGTATCATGTACTGCATTTGGACCACAAGGAACTACGCCAAGTACTTGTACAACTGAAACACTAACAGTGATAGATAATAGCCCTGTATGTGAAGACTTTACCGCAACACCACAAACAGTAGGCGTGGGAGAAGAGGTAAGTTTTTTCTGTGATGGAAACCAATATAGTAATACGTATCAAATTCTTGTAAACAATAACAACAATGACCTTGTTGCTAGTTTCAATGGATGACTCCCAGCACCAAACAATAGTGTCACGACAACGTGGACTCCAAATGCACCAGGAACATACACTGCAGAATGTGCCGTCAGTGAAAACAATACGCAGGTAGATTATTGTACAACACAAACTATTGTTGTATGAGAACCTGATTTACGAATTGAAAAAGTTGCTGACCAAAGTGGTGTTATCTCTGGATGACAGATAAGTTTCACTATTTCATTTGGTAATAGTGGATCAAGTGTCGCTAGTGATGTTAGTATAGAAGACATATTACCTTCTAATCTACAATACGTATCACATACTCTTGCCTGAATAGCAGGAGGCACTTCTTTTGATGAACAGACAGTATTTGGCTATAGTGCAGGATTTGCGTGATTGACATTACAACCTGGCGATAGTGGGACAATGACTATCAGAGCCATATATATATCCAACACTTGTGACACTTGAATAATCAATTATGCCACCGTTTACAATCAATCAAGCCAAGCGAATGATACAGCAACCTTTGACTGTATACCTCCCGCTCCAGCAAATATCATACTCGACAAGAAACAACATGTGACTGGCAACCCTACTGATGCAAACATTACGGTAGAATCCGGCGATGTCATCACCTACACTATTACTGTCACTAATGATGGATGAACGACTGCTACTGATATATATCTTGAAGATATATTACCAAATTATGTAACATATAATAGTAGTACTATTAGTGGTATACCGTGACTTACATCAAGCCATGCTGGAGGTATTGTATCAAGCAATGTATTTGATCTAGCACCTGGAGAGACTATCACGTGGGTTATCTCTGCATTTATTAGTCAAGGAAGTGGATCATTTCTTAATACAGCTTATGTCAAAGACATAGGATGAAATATTATTGATGAAGATGACGTACTGGCACTTGGTATTGGGCCGGTATTGACCCTGGATAAATCTATCGTCAATATACAAGATTATTACCTTCCTGGTGACGCAATTACCTATGAAATAATATTTTCCAATCATGGTAATGGAGATGCATATGATGTTGTTATTCAAGATATTCTGCCACAATCAGTTGATTATGTTAGTAGTTCTATTACTCCTAACCTAGGTACATTTATGCAAACGACACAGTGAGGATCGCAGATTATATCATACGGAACATTTACTCTCCAAACAGAAGAAACTGTTACCCTAACTGTTACTGGGATTGTTAATACAAACATAAACAACAATACGCTCAATACAGCTATATTACAAAGTAGTAACCACCCAACTCTCACTGACACTGCGGACTTTATTTCACAACCAGTTCCAGAGATTCAGAAATACCAAAGAGTTAGTGGACCATTTACCCAAAATCAAATACAAGTCAGTGTAGGCGATACGATAGAATACCAAGTGGTATTTTCCAATATATGAGGATCAGTAGCCAATAATGTTATTATTACCGACACCCTCCCTTTGGGAGTATCGTATAATAATAGCTCTCTTTCTGTTTCGTATGGGAACCAAAGTAACACAACCATTGTTGGCCAAGACATAGTACGTTATGATGGTATTACACTTAATCCTGGACAACAGGCAATACTTTCTATAACTGCCGAAGTCACAAGTAGTAATCTATCTACTTATATCAATACCGCTACGGTCGAATTCTTTAATCCATACCAAAGTGCTTCATCGTCAGTAGTTGCAGTAAGAATACCGACAACCAATGTATGATTCACTAAAAATATTACCACAACACAATCAGTGTATGCACCTGGTGATACCGTATCTTTTGTGCTTAATTTTGTGAATAACGGTCCGGATGCTGTAAACAATATTTCAGTACAAGATATCTGGCCTAGTTGTCTAAACTTTGTGAGTGCGAGTACTACTCCACAAATGACACAGACAAGCAATACAAGTCCATACGCTCGAAGCTACCCAAGCTTAACAGCATGACAATCGCTGTCTTTATCGCTCAATGGAACGGTAAAAAATGATCCAAACTGTAGTGGTATACATACTAACACAGGAAGAGTAACCTATACTATTGGAGGAAATCAATTTACGCTTGAAAGAATCGCAACTTTTGAGGTAGTAATACCAGATCCTGCGCAGTGTCTTAATCTTACGAGTAATACATCCAGCATCCTTTTCCAACCTGGACAACAAACAAGAACTGCTCAATTTACTTGTAATACCAACACTCCTACAGATATTCGTATTGATTGTGGTAATGGAACGAGTAGTCAAACAGTGTTTGGTGAATCACTAACACATACTTGTACATATACACAAAATAACATATGACAAACTTTTAATGCTCAATGTTTTGTCGATGGAGCCACAAACACACCCAATAGCTGTCAAAAACCTATAAATATTACACAAGGATCACTTAATATTTGTGGAGATGGTGTTGTTGAATGATATGAACAATGTGATATCACTAACCCAGCCTTTGCTAATGGAACAACAGCCAATGGAAGATATATTATCGGCAACTGGTTGGATAATGGGATTACCCCTGCTCCTAGCCAATATCAAGGTTCTTATTGTGAAAACTGTGCTATAAAATGAGGAACTACCACCTATGAACCGCCTGCATGTTTCTATACTAATACCACTATATCAGTCCAAGAGGATGAAATATTACCTTTCCGATGGGATCTAGATAAGAGTGTCGATACCAATATTACAGCTGGAAATACTTGTACACAGCCAAACTCTATTCCTGTAGGGACTATGCAATGTACATTCTCTTTTTATGCACCCAATGAATTGAATCGAGGTAGTCATATAGCACAATTTACTACTCCTTGTTTTGGAGATAGTTGGGATAATGATATCTACTTTGATTTCTTCAAAAATACATTTACTGATAGTAATAATGCATTGGGAAGATATCGATGGCAGTTACCAGATAGTTTAAATAAATTTGGAGAATATAAGGTTAGACTTGATAGTGTAGAATATGAATACTGTGATCAAAATCTCAACTTTATTCCAAATCCGCAAATAGTCGATAGAGTCTGTGAAGTAAACTTCGCTGTTACGAGACCATACTTAGTACAGAAGAGTGCGTTTAGTAATATCCCACAAACAACAACGATTGATATAGGAGATTTCTACTCGATGAGAGGAACACCTCTGAGTGAACTCACTGACCTATCAGAAATTATGGTTTTAAATCCATCTGCATATAGCATAGCTCCAAATACAAATCTATTGATGCATGACTTTATTAGTAAATATAAACAGCTAGCCGTCAACATTAATGACCCAGATATCAATGCCTTATTTGCTAACGCAAATCAGATCAGTGTTAGTAAAGTACCTGGACAACAAATATATATATTTGAAAGCCAATGAGCCGATAGAATTACCCTTAGAGAAATGCAATGATTTACTGCTCCATTTACTATGATAGTGGATGGTATGGATTTAGTTGTACAATGATCTATTACCAATACCAATGGTATGTTCTTGGTTAAATGAGGGAAAGTAAGTTTCCAAGAGCCAAACAATAATAGATGTGCAACAAGACAAGTAGTAAACGGTGTATTTATTACTGATGGATGATTTGGTGTTGAAGATCCAAACTTATTTATCAATAATAGTTTTGGACAAGAACGATGTAATGAATGAGGACTTACTGTGAGATGAGTACTTATATGACAACATCTTCATCAACTCGTCGAACAAAGAAGATCTCATCTAAACACATGGTTCCATATACAAAACCCGACTGAAGCTGGTAAAAAAGCCGAAAGAAGAAATAAAATATTTGATGGAGCAGCACTCCTTATAGAATATAATCCAGCACTGCGAGACAATCTTCCACCTGGCATGAATGAGTTTACGCAGATACTTGATGTCTATAAACAATAAACAACATATACAAGATCAAAAATGTCATACAAAAAAACTATACAACATAGATAAGAAGAGGCAGAAGCCTCTTTTTATTATTGTACTGCTTTAGTATAATTTACACAAAAACTTGCTATATATGTGTACCAAGATAAAAGCCATAGAAAATGTCAAATTTTTTCTTGATTTTACATATCAATTCATTATATTGAACAGGTAAACACAGATTTTTGTGTATTTAATAATTGTGAAAAACAATCGTAATGCCTACTATCAACCAACTTATTAAGAAAGGAAGAAAAAGAAAAACGTACAAATCTAAGTCTCCTGCTTTGCAGTATGGTGTCAACAAATTGAAGAGCAACAAAAAAGTTGCAAATCATGCACCATTTAAGAGATGAGTATGTCTGAAAGTTTCTGTTATGACACCAAAAAAACCAAACTCAGCTCAAAGAAAGTTTGCAAAAGTAAGACTCTCTAATGGGACTGAAGTGTTGGCATATATTCCTGGTGAATCTCATACACTTCAAGAACATAGTGTTGTTTTGGTCAGATGAGGAAGGGTAAAAGATCTTCCATGAGTAAAATATCATATTGTTAGAGGTAAGTACGATGCTAATGCCGTACCAAACAGAAAGCAATCAAGATCATTGTATGGTGCAAAAAGACCAAAAGCGTAGTAGGATGTTGCAAAGGTGAAGAGTTTAAAGTGTGAAAAACTTTTGAACTTTTGAACCCTTCGACTCTTAAGCTACTATTATCGATGCTGTACTATAGCATGTGTCATTATCGCTGGTGACAAGTGACTATAGATCATATATACTACCAATTTACTATTTATACTATCACTTGATGGGGAAAGTTACAAAAGATACATGAGTATCTCCAAAGACAACGCAAAAAACAGAAAAATTGATTAACTATATCATGAGAGATGGGAAAAAAAGTGTTGCTAAAAAAGTATACGCTGATGTTCTTGCTGAGATAAAGGTCAATGGTCATATGAATCCAACTATCGTTGTAGAAACTGCTATCGAAAATGCATCTCCGACAATGATGATTAAATCAAAAAGAGTTGGATGATCTGTGTATCAAGTTCCTGTAGAAGTTAAAGCTAATAAAAGATTTTTCTTTGCTGTAAGGTGGATACTTGATTCTGCAAGATGAAAAAAATGATCTCCTATACACAAAAAGCTTGCTGAAGAATTTTTGGCAGCTTATTCTGGACAAGGAGCTGCTGTTAAGAAAAAAGAAGAAGCGCACAAAATGGCTGAGGCAAATAAAGCGTTTGCATACATGGCTAAATATATCAATTAGTTTCAAGTGAATATTTGCAAGCATATAGTGCTTGCATCTTCTAACTTGTTACTTGTCACTTTATACTTTAAAACAATTATTATGTGAGATACCAATGGAGCTAAGTATGAACGCTGGCTGTATAATCTCAATAGAGTTCGTAAGAAATCTGGGAAAAAATACAAAAAAGCAAAAGAAACATATATCAATATCCTCAGAAAAGAGGACAAAAATTGAGAGACTAAATGGACTGTAGATGCAAAAGCAAAAGCAGCTGCTAGACTCAAAAAAATGGGTATTTCTTTGTCTGCACTAAAAGCATATACAGAAGAGAAATGACTTAAGGATTTAGCTTCTAAAATAGCGGCATAATGTGAAAAAGATTGAAAACTAACGCCAGAAAAAAACTCAGACAAGCTCTATCAAGAATAGAGAGAGTTGTAATTATGGACATTAGAAGAATGCTTGAACAACAGAAAAAATGGAAAGCCAAGGTGCTCCACAGCAAGAGCAATAAATAATTTTACTTATATTACCGGTGGAAGTAATGCATTTCGCAAGACTACAACAATTATATAAAAGCAAAAAATATCCTATACTCGCAGTAAAAGCTGGTATGCTTTTGGAGTTGCATGAGAATGTATGAGAAGGAGATACTAAAAGAATCCAAAAATTTAAAGGTTTGGTCATACAAGTAAAAAAACCAAGTCATCCAGATGGAACCTTTACAATTAGAGGGACTGTTGCTGGTGTTGTTGTGGAAAAAATATTTCCTCTCTCATTTCCAAAATTTGACAAAGTTATTTTGCTTGACCAATTTGCTATCAGAAGAGCAAGAATAAATTACATCAGAGATAAAATTGGTAAAGATGCTAAGATGAAGAGTATTATTACTGTCGATATAAAAGGAAAAGATCTTTTGGAAGAAGCTATGGCAAAAGTTGCTAATGATACCGAAGAATTAACAGATAATACAGATAGTAATAATACATCTAAGGTATCTGATGGAGCGGACGCAACAACAGACAAAACACAAACACCTGATGATACAGCCACAGAAACTCCTGCGAAAGACGAGAAAAAAGAAGAAAAAGCTGAAGCCATGCCTACCGGCAGGCAGGCGCCACAAGATGATAAAACTCCAGAAGCTAGTGATAACAAAGAAGTTGATACAAAAGAAGATAAAAAATCTGATGAAGATACTCAAGAAGCAAAAACTGATGAAGAAAAAACAGACAAAGCATAAGCATAATTTTACTTATCATTTACCGTATACACTATGAAATTGACTATACAACAACGTGAAGTCACTGGTAAAAAGGTGCAAGCCTTGAGAAAAGAAAGTCGTGTACCAGCAATTATATATGGGAAACATCTTGACGCTCCTATTATGATAAGCTGTGATAAAAATGATTTTATCAAAGCATACCAAAAGTGATGAAGCTCAACTGCTATCACACTAATAGGAGATTCTATTAAGGAACTTGCACTTGTGCAGGATATCCAATTAGACCCTGTACATGACTATGTTCTTCATGTTGATTTTCGTGCTGTAAAAGCTGATGAAAAAGTGACTGCTGATGTTCCAGTTATTTTGACAGGTGTATCTCCGATTGAAAAACTTGGTGAATGAAAAGTACAACTTGTCAAAGATACTATAGAAGTAGAAGCTTTCCCACAAGATCTTCCACATGATATTACGTTGGACATATCAGATATCAAAACAACAAATGATATGATATTAGTGAAAGATGTTGTTATTGGCGATAAAGTTACTATTCTTAGTGACCTAGGACAAGCACTCGTTACGGTTGTTATTATTCAAGATGAACCAGAAGAAACAGAAGTTGATGATGATCCAGCAGCTACAGCAGCAGCTGAAGAAAAAGCTGAATGATCAGATAATAATGCTGATGGCGAAGAAGAAAAAAATGATTAATAATAGATTTTTATTCACTGTATGATATTATGGCTAGAATATGTTATGTTACTGGAACTTGAACTAAGGCCGGTCACAATAGATCACACTCTATGAGACAAACTAAGAGAAAAAATGGATTTAGACCAAACCTTATTATCAAGAAAGTGAAATTAGCTGATGGTTCCACTATGAAAGTAAAAGTCAAAGCAAAAATATATAAAAGTGCACGTGGATTTATTGCATAATATAATTCCAATTATGTTGCAAGTTATAAACACGGTAGATATAAGAAATTTTGTCTAGTTGTATTATACTTGCAAGTATAATGGGTCGGTAGCTCAGTGGTAGAGCAATGGCCTTTTAAGCCACTGGTCGAGGGTTCGATCCCCTCCCGACCCAAAATTATAAAAACCTAATTATACAATAAGAACAAACACATATAGATAAGTGCAATATCAGGAGTCAGGATCCTGATTTTTTGTTACAAAAAAAATTATTATTAGTAATTTAATGTTGCAATTATCTTGTTTTACACCATAAAGAACTTAAAATGATCATATATTTTATAAATAATTTCGAGAAAAATGTCATTTGTGTTGTATTTTATACTTACCATATCAATTTGAATAATAGCTTTGGTTATTTATGTTCTATTTGAAAACCATATAATCAATTTTATAAAAAAGATAACAAGGCAATCAGAAAAGAGCAATTGCCAAATAAGTTTAGATATAAACATCAAAGCACTTTTAAATGACCCTATATTTGATAATCTCTTTAAAAAAGTCAAAGAAGATGGGAAAATCAAGAAAACACAAACAAAAAACGATTGGATAAATAAAATAATTAAAAATTATCAAGAAAAATATAACAAAAAACTACCAGGAGAAACGGTAATTTTTAATATTAAAGACAACCTTTTATTCAAAAACAACAAAATCCAATACCATAATACTATTTATCATGAAATCGTTATACCTTATGATGAAAAAAATAAACATTATGAACATGGTAGAACTAACGATACTCTTACTATCAGAGCACTAATGATAAATTGATTTATAAAGTTACAAGTATGAAAATTCACAAAAAAACATAGTCATGAAGTAAAAACAACAGAGGGAGGCGATTCAAAAAATAATAAAATAAGTTACAAAACCTTCTACACACTGACATCATTCCCTTTTATGTATACATCACAAGCGATTCCCAAATCTTATCTGAATTTAAATATCCAAGCAACAGATTCATATTTTAAAGATAAAGATAAGACAGATTGGCAGCATACAAATAAAACAAATATAGATTATAAAAGAGAATGGGAATGATTTATGAAGGAGATAAAAGAATACGAATATATAAGTGAAATTGAGTGTTGACAAGTTGGAATTAATCGGAGGAAAACGCGTCAAATCAAAGATAGATTTTACAAAAAATCTTTAGCCTTATTACAAGACCAATGATTTACAAATGATATGTGAAGATATCACAATAAATATTTAAATATAAATATAAATATATTTACAAATTTTGATTGATGGATAGATGCGATATCACTAGATTATCAAGATTTTTGTAGCTGAAATATATATGAAGACTAAAACTAATTTAATATATTTCTCCCGACCCATAAAAATCTTCGGTTTCGACTGAAGATTTTTTTTATTGTCTTTATGGTTCTTAATAACTATAGTGTATATGTCTTTATTTTTTCTTGCTATATGAAATATAGTATTATCATATTCTTACTTACTCTCTTTGTGGGATGAACACAGGCATTTTTTTCTGATGTTATGGATCATCAGTATGTTGAGAGTATACTTTCTATACAAGATCGTAATATCGTCCAAGGGTATCCAGATGGAACATTTAGACCTGATCAGGGTATCACGCGTGCTGAGATACTCAAAATCATACTCGAAGCAAAAATACCTGCTGATTGGTGATCTATCGACCACGTATTTGATTGTTTTCCTGATGCTACTGATCAATGGTATGCTATCTATGTTTGTTATGCACACCAAGAATCTATCGTAAAAGGATATCCAGATGGTACCTTTAAACCTGGACAAGAAGTAACTGTGGCTGAATGATTGAAGATGGCGTTGGAAACATTTTCTCTACCTGTACAAGAGCAAGAATGACGCTATCGATATGGTGCATACATGGATTTTGTGCATACTAATAATATATTTTCTCGTTATGCTATGGACCCTGACCGCTCTATCACTCGTGGAGAAGTTGCACATCTTGTTCATACGCTTATTGAGATGGAAGAATGATCTGTGGCAACTAATCAGCAGCGTCAGAATTTTTCTGCATGATGTCTGATGCCACAAGAGCCAAGTAATATCCCTTATACGTCTATGGTAGATGGTGTACAGCGTGAATACATCACAACTATTGGTCGTCA
>SKIU01000108.1 GCA_007116275.1 candidate division SR1 bacterium
GCTGCTGGCTTCTCGCTACTAGCTTCTGGCTTTATATTTTATCGTTTTTCATGAAACAAAAAATCTTTCTTATTTTACTCATCCTGGTACTACTTATAGGATGATGGTCTATGATCAGTAATTTTATGGTCAATCACCAGTACTATAATACTATGTTTGGTACTGCAAGTAACTGGCGGATGATTGTTTGGGCTGTGATCGCAGCACTTATTCCTGTAGGATATCTTGTCTATAGTAAAACTGTAACAGTCAAGAAAACGCTCCTTGGACTGGGTGTATGATTATTATTGTTTAGTATCGCATCAGTAAGCATCAAAGATGGAATTAATGCAGCTGGATTTGTAATGTTGATCATCAATGTATGTATTATTTTTGGGCTTGGTGTTTATAGTATATTATCTCGGACAGCCGCTGGATCATTTCTTTTGCGTAAGCTATTTGGATTAGACTTATCGAGGTGGCAAAATATGCTGTTGGCTTTTGGGATGGGGATGGCAGCCATGATGGTGATAGTACATTTTCTGGTAGTAGCTACTATTTTCTATCCGATTTTCACTTGGTTGCTTTTTGTTTTGGGATGAGTGGCGATCTGGTACGAAAGAAACAAATCGCTTCCTCTCTATGCAACTATCATAGAAGATGGATTGGCTAATTTTCATCGTAGTAGTATTGTGCAAAATAAGCGATTGCGAGTAGGTTTGGTCTTGTTGATTATGAGTGTGATGTATTTTTATTATGGATTCCAGCTTTCATTTATCCCTTATTCGACTGCTTGGGATGCGAATCATGCCTATCTGTATTGGCCCAAAATTTGGGCAGAAAATGCAGGTGCTCTGGGGCGATGACAGCCTGGATGAGCAGGTGGACAACTTTGGTTAAGTTATATCACATTCTTTTTCTCACTCATCCAACCGATCAAATCATGGTTTTGGCTCTCCGCTGATAATATAGCTGTATCTATGAACTTCTTGAGTGGATTGTTTGTTTTGATTTTTGGACTAGGAGCTGTCAAAGAATTTGTCTGATACATCAGTAGCACACTCAGCAATACAAAAAATAAACTTCTGGAACTCTTGGGGTTATATACATGACGAGCTGGATTGTTATTGTGGATGACAAGTGGAATGGGAGCCTTTTTGGTGTTTGTAGATAACAAGACTGATATGGGACTTTTGGCAATGTCTGTGTTAGCATTGTTGTCTGGAATAGTGTTTTTGCGTTATATCCATGAACATAAAAAACAAGATAACCAAGAGATGATCAACAAATATATTATGATATCCGGGATCTTTTTTGCTGTAGCAGTAGCATCCAAACCGACAGCATTTGTTGATGTCGTTATTTTTGGATTGTTTATGGTATGATTATGGATCAATGCTGGTATAGCTATTGGTTTTGGGATGGTTGTGATGGCTATACTTACTAAACTACAGATACTTTTCACCAAAGAATTTCTGAGTCCTGATGCATTTGTACCACTTCTTATCGTAGGTATAACAATTATCGTAATAAGTGTTGTGATTGCTAGTAAGCAATATAAAGATATTGCTGATCGTATACAACATACTATGCGTACTTTATTGAGATGGTGACTCACTGCAGCCATTATTATCCTTCTTATCAAAGGACCGTATCTTCTTATCGCAGGTATACAGAGTGGTAATATCTCTATATGATCGTTTGCGAAATGACTACTTATGGGACAGGTGACAGATACGCAAGAGAATAAACAGGTTACACTTCTTGCCCAAGATGTGGAAGAAGATATTATGGAGGAACAAAATACAATAGATAGACAAGTCGCTATCGATCCTGCGATGTGTTCGCTCGATAGTTTATGATGGACTTATGAGGATCTTAACAAGGATACTAAACGTTTTGCATGATGAAATAATCTTGATGAAGATGTAGGAAGATATGTCGGATTTGGTTGGCATGAGTTTTCTCGTGGTTTGGGGTATCGCATTATGAGAGTATTTATGTGACAGCCAGGACGTTGTTATGGATGGAATACTGCAGCCAAGATGCTTTGCCAAAACGAAGAAGCTATCAATAATTTTGATCTAGCTATACTCTATGACTTAGTAGAAGAATTATCAAAGAACAGTGAATGATATGTATTATTGTCTGATGCGCTTGGTGGAGAAAAATTGCAAACTATGCTTGCCACTGATAATTTTAATCCTGCACAGATGAGAGATGAGATCGTTCAGATTAGACAGTGGTATCAAGGAAGAAGTTTCAAGGCAAGAGATAATAGCCTCATGGTTCCCTATAGATATATCGTCCCATGGAATGCGGTGTTTAATCGATCATTACAAAACCTAAGTAGTTACTATACCGATATAGGATTTGTTCGAGGGATATTGATTCTTTTACAGATTGTTTGACTTATCTACGCAATCGCTGTATGGAATCATAGACTTCTCGTACTCTCGAGTGTTACTTTTGTCTGATGGTCGATATGGTGGCTCATCGCTGGTGGTATCGTCTGGTATGGTATAGGGTTGATAATACGATCGATACTAACAAGTGCTATATTTTTATTGACGATACTAAGCAAAAATAAAGATGAAATCGATAAAAAACTGTCGATAGGAATCATTGCTCTGTTGTTATTGTGGGTTAGCATACAGTTTGTTATGAATTTTATCAGAATCAGTTCGCAAGGATGATGATGACCATTTGTGTGGTATAAAATGAGCGCTGGCATGGTAAATATAATCGATGACAATCTTGCACAGAGACAAGAACTTACTATACCTTACACTTGGGATAAGGTTTTTGACCTCCAGTTTGCTCATTACAACAAATTTATCAATCACGTCAAAGATAGACCAGATGAACATGGTGTCGCTATAGCAGGGACTTATTTGCAATATTTCCTACACAATCAGCGTAATGTCTGATCTGCAGCGAAATTATATGAACTCACTTCTGATGGTAACACCTGTAAATCATATCTGAGAATGCAGAAAGAGAACTGGAAGTATCTAGTTATCGATCCAAATATCCTCTCAGTAGTTATGGGAGAAGGTAATGAATCACTGATGCATAGGTTTTTTGCGAGGAGAGATCCCGTTACTGGTCGCATCCAAGAAGACGGAGAGATGACTATGTTAGTAAGAATGTGGTATGATGGTTATATTGATTTGTTTTCGACTAATAATCTTGGTGCAAAATATGCGTTCTTACTCTCGGATGAAGATCTTATGGAAGCATTTGATGTTAGTAGTCGTGATGATCTGGTTTTCTTAAGAGCTAAGATGTGAGTGGCAAGATTTTTCCCTGATGGACAAGAAATTATAGGATTTATAGGAAATGTATTGGTAGAAAGGATTGGAAATGGGCAAGGAATTGGAGATATTGCTGATGTATTTGGGAAAACTATCGATGAAGCAAGAGTTCTTAGAGCTACACAACAAGCAATCAATGCACAAAGAAATCCTGTACAGCTCCAGGAAACTGTAAGCACATTGACGCAAGATGAGAGATTTGTCTTGTCGCAGTATCTTTGACTATACAACATGTTAAGACAAAATAGTTCTCAATTTGGGGAAACAATCAATCAACTACTCAGCCAAAGTGTCGCTGGAAGTAGTCAAATTATTGTATTTGAGTTGCAGTAAATACAATTCTGTCATTCTGATCGACCGTCAGGCATAGCACAGATAAAATCTAAAATCATAGGAAGAATCATCAAGAACTATTCTTGCCTTTTGGGAGCATATAATTATAGTACAAGTATATTTTATCGTTTTTGTATTGTCATGAAAATAACTACCAGTGATGTAAAAATTGGAACTATTCTCAATTTAGATGGGAAGCTATGTAAAGTAACTGATATGACCCATACACATATGGGAAGAGGCGGTGCTACTGATTCATACAAAGTAAAAGATATCGTAACAGGCAAAACATTTGTTCATACAGTCAATGCAGGTACAGTAATGGAGGCGGAAGAAGTAAATCACAATCGTGCGATGTTTTTGTATAGTAATGGTGATAGCTATTCTTTCATGGAAAATGATACAGGAGAGATGCATGATATCCATGAAGATATGATAGAAGAATCTATTCCTTTCCTTAAAGAAAACTTAGAAGTACACCTTATGATACACAATGGTAGTGTCCTTGGACTCATCTTACCAGCCACTATCGAATATAAAATAACTGAGACAGTTCCTGGAATAAAATGAGACAGAGCACAAGCTGGTAAAAAACCAGCAACATTGGAAAGTGGTATGGAAGTAATGGTACCAATCCACAAAGAAGTAGGACAATCTGTTGTTGTTAATACATTGACTGGTGATGCGTCATAAATTAATGATAATCTAACCCATGTCATTTCGACTGAAACGAATGTAATGAGTGTAATGGAGAAATCTTGGGGATATGAGATCCCTGCCTGCGGTAGGCAGGTCTCCACTTCATTCGCTACGCTCATTGCGGTCGAGATGACATTGCTAGAATTATTAGGGATGATATATAGAATTTTTTGATTTCTTACTTTGCTATGAAAAAATTTCTACAAGACATACGTATTGAAAAAATTGGATATGGTGGTATCGGTATAGCTAAAGCTGATAATGGGAAAAAAATATTGATCAAATGAGGTGCTTTGCCTGGTAGTGTTGTAGATTGTCGTATAGTTAAAAGAAAAAAAGATTTTATTCAGGCGCATATTGTTGCAATTAAATCTTATGACCCTAAATGGGCTGATGGAGAAGTTTTTTGTCCACATTATTTTATACCATTGGGGGCGAGTAAAGACAATGAAAAATCACATAAGATAGGGTGTGGTGGCTGTAAGTGGCAAATTATTAGCTACAAAAAGCAATTGGAATTAAAGGTAGAACTCATTAAAGATTGTATGAGACATTTTGATACTATTGCTATGCAACCAATTATTCCATCACCAGCGCAAACTGGCTACAGAAATAAAATAGAGTTTAGTTTTGGGAAGTATATCTCTGCAAGAGATGATATTCATACTGACTGGAATGCGGGGTTTCATAAACAAGGTGAGTTTAGTAAGATAGTGGATATTGATAGTTGCTGACTGATTGGGGAAAAAGCGAACAAGCTCTATGAATATATAAAGAAACTATGTATGGATTCGTGACTCCCTGTCTATGACCAAAAAGTACATCATGGTGTCTTTAGACACTTGGTGATAAGGGAAGGTATCAATACTGAACAGTTTCTTGTCCACCTTGTCATATCTGATGCGGAATTTGATCAAGAAAAACAGGCACTATGGGATACGTTTCTTACAACTATCACAAAAGACAAATATCTGAAAGATACTATCAACACGTTTTTTGTCTCTTATAACAATGGGCTTGCTGATATCGTCAGATCTGTAGATACTCGTACCGATCTATTGTGGGGAGAGGGATATATCTATGAAAAACTGATTTTTCCTGGAGAAAAGAAAATGCATGAGCTCAATTTTAGGATATCACCTTTTTCATTTTTCCAGACGAATACTGTGGGAGCACAGCAGTTATTTTATCATGCATCACAACTTGTCGGTAATATAGAAGGAGATATACTCGATATGTATTGTGGAGCAGGAAGTATATGACTAAGCTTCTTAGCTATGGGATTAGGTGAAAATGTGATAGGTGTCGAAGTAGTACAAGAAGCAATTACTGACGCCTGGCACAATGCTACTATCAATGGGCTTGCAGAAAAAGCTATGTTTTTTGCTGGGACATCAGAGAAACTTTTTGTCGATTATCCACAAGTGAAAGATAAAATGGCAAACGTATGACTGGTTATTGTTGATCCACCAAGAGATGGTTTACATAAAAATGTAATTAACTTTCTGATAGATATGAAGAAAGAATATGGGACGAAGATATTGTATATATCATGCAACCCGATTACGATGGCGAGAGATCTTTGACTCTTAGCAGAGGCTGATATTCACTGCAAAAAAATGCAGCCAGTAGATATGTTTCCTCATACACACCATGTAGAAGTCATTTGAGTTTTGTAATATACTAGTACACAAGTACTTTTTACACTATAGAAAGATGATGCAAAATATACTTGATCCAAAAGTTCTTGAGCAATTTAGACAAGAACACAAACTACAGCCATATAGGATAAGACAAATAGAGCAGGAAATTTTTCATAATGCGAATATTGACTTTGCTGATATGACTACACTGTCCAAAGAGATGAGGGAACAACTCGCAGCAGATTTTAGCGTTGTTCCTCTTACAGTCGATAGAATCGATGAATGTAAAGAGACTAGTAAGTTCCTTTTTCAAACCAGCGATGGAAATGTGGTAGAAAGTGTCCTTATGTATCATTTTCATAAAGATAAAAAAACCAAAAAAGAAAAACTCAATAGGATGACATTGTGTATATCATCACAAGTTGGGTGTAGTGTGGGATGTATTTTTTGTGTGACTGGTAAAATGGGATTGAAAAAAAATCTTGATCGAACAGAAGTATTGGGGCAGGTATTATATGTCAATAACTATATCAAAAAACGTTTTGGGAAAAGAGAAGATGGAACATTATTTAGAGTAAGAAATATTGTTTTTATGTGAATGGGAGAGCCTATGATGAACTATAGTGCTGTCAAAAAGACATCTGAATATCTTACTGATACGCGTTATTTTTGACTCTCACAAAGGCGTGTGACTATCTCTACATCTGGCGTTATCCCTTCTATGGAAAAGTTTATCGATGACAAACTTCCTGTTAGTCTTGCCTTTAGTCTTCATGCACCCAATCAGACATTGCGTGAAGAGTTAGTCCCTACTATTGCCAAATTTTACACGCTAGATAAACTTATGGCGGTTTTGGATAGATATACACAAGAAACTGGTAATGAGGTTATGTATGAATATGTGATGATCAAAGATAAAAATGATATGCATGAGATAGCTCATCAGACTGGAACATTACTACAAGGGAGAAAAGCACACCTCAACCTAATACCATACAATGAGAATCCAGCTATTGATTTAGAAGAATCAGATGCCAAACAGATTAGACAATTTCAAAAAATAGTACTCTCGTATGGTGTGCCTGTTACGGTAAGAGAGAATATGGGAAGAGAAAAAAAGAGCGCCTGTGGTCAACTCGGTTATGAAAAAGTTGTGGCTACTCTTACACAACAAAAATAACAGCAAAAACAATTAACATCATACATCATAAGATATATATACAAAAAAACACAACCATATAGTTGTGTTTTTTCTTCTATATATGACAATATACTATTGTGCTGATCTCTGCATCATAATCATAATATATCACCTTAGTTCAGATAACGATGGTATTGTATTTGTAATGATATCATTGTCGTATAATGCCTGCAGATGAGCATCATACCAAGTAGATCATGCATTATTATAGGTATCACCATATAACAATCTTGAGAATGCTGTAGCAAATGTTGCTCTATCTACTGTATTTGTAGGGTTAAATGTGTCTGCAACTGTTCCATCGGCATTAAGTCCCATAAGTCCAAGTTGACAAGCTGTCTTTGCAGCTTCTTGCAAGTCTTGTGGTTGTCTATCAAGATCAGAGAAGATACATGCACGAGAGGTATCTGGTTCTTGTTCAAGTATATTTATAGCATAATTACTCATCATTTTTGCCAATTCTGATCTTATAACACCATCACACATTCTCGCTTGTGTCAATGAAGACATAGTGGTAATGTCATTATTATAAGCAAATGTATATGCAGATTGTAATTCTTGTACTCATGCACATGTTACATTTTCTGGAACTTGCGTATCTACTGTTTTCATATGTAGAAGGAATCATGATGATTTTGGTAATTGTGTTACAATAGGTTCTTCATTACTATCCTCCTCTTGTGTCTCCGTATCATCTATTTGTTGTTGATCACTTTGTTCTATAGGCACTGACTCAGATCATCAACCAGCTCATCAAGCTCCCCCTCATCAGGATATGTTTGCAGATTCTGATGATGATCAATTATCTACTTGCATTGTTCATCATACTTTTATCGTATGGTCTGATTGGTTATTGATCGGATTATTATCATTATTTACACCACTTACTGTAATGTAGGTAAATATATTATCATCTTCCTCAACAAGATTTGATAGCATCATATTTACTGCTATTTGCTTAGATTCACCACTTGGTATATCATACAAATGTCGTACTAAAGAATCATCTCACATAGTACTTGGCTCTAGTGATGATGAAACATATATAAGGTCATCAGGTATAGTCATCATAATAATAGCTTCTTGAGTAGTATCTGGACCATTATTACCATAACTAATAACATATCATAGTTCATCAGATGCTTGATATGTATCCTGTGCTGAAGAGAGTTCTATAAATAAATCACTATTCTGGACTACATTTTCATTACCCATAATAGTCACTGAAGCGGTTCTGCTGTTATTGGCTGTGTTTGACTCTACTGCCGTTGTTCTTACCTCTCCCTGCAAATCCAATACTTGATTTTCTTGACCAGATACTTCTACCTCCAACAAAACTGGCCCATAATTATCTGGTAAATTAGTCCAGGTTACTACATTACCATTTTGGCTAGATATTTGAGGGGTTGCTGATACTATTGTCATCTGATCAGACAAAATAGCTTCTACCTCTATACCTCCTGCTGTTTGATTTCCAACTGTTTTATAATACAACAAAAATCAAACGGTTCATCCATCACTCAATACAGCTGGATATGGCATAATACTCAATGATACATCTACTTCTCAGGATGCACTAGCGCTGTTATTTACTAAATAACCATGTACTAACCAGGCGGCTAAAACCATTAATACTGTTAATAGACTCACAAATAATATATGTTTATGTGCTTTTTGTATAAATGTGTGCATGATTTGTATGGTAACAAATTAAAATATAGATTTATCCTTTTAATCCTATAATAGATGTATGTTCATATCATGATGGATCCTTATAAAATATAGAAACAGATGCTTCACTTATTTCTATGACGTTTATTTCATCCATGTCAATAACATATGTTGGCACATCATCTAGGTAAGTAGGAGATAATGATTCTCTATTCTTTTCTGTGATTGTTTCACATCCAGTATCCGAACAATTGGTTCCATAGTATTTTGTGATAGATATCTCTGGTTCAATATATGACTGTCTCTTATCTTCATGATATAAGATAAATCTTAATTCACTTATTCCTATATCCTCATAATCTGTTCTTTCTCATTGTATAGCATAAGAAGTAGTTTTTTGTTCTTCTTGTTTATCTTGTTTGTCTTCTTTTGATTCCTCATCCATAGAATCTTCTATCAGAAACAAAACATCTTCGTAATCATCTATTCCATCATTATATCTAGCATAGATATATGCATTTCTGACTGTTTCGTCTCTCAACACACTAGCAAATTCAGCTATATACAATCATTGATCATTGGGATATAACATATTAGTTTCTTCTTGTCCAGATTGATATTGTATGTATATATTCACTTCTGGATATACAAGATAGGCATCATCTTGATCATATGCTTTATACATATAATCTACATATATATTATTTCACGATGTATAATAATTTTGCAGATAAAAACTATTTTGTGTATATACATCCTCTGCATCGTTGTCATTTACCTCTTGGTTATTATTCTCTCATATATCTTGATAGTCCTGATTACCTTCTGACTGTTCATTATTGTAAGGTTCTGAACCATCATCCATATACTTACCAACAAACCCCATAACCATATCTAGATTAATCAAATGCATATATTTCTCTGCTAGTTCCATCACTGGCGTTTCTTGTCCATTAGCATAAACAACCTTAGCCATCATTTCTGGATCTGCTTGTATAGATGCTAATGTATTGTTGTTATACAGATAATCTATAGATACATATTGATTTATGATATCGATCACGAAAGCCATATCTTCATTTTGACTACTTTCGTTTATTGCTGTTATCATTGATTGTATATTGTTTACTGTTGCTTGTATAGTGTGATTCTCATAGTCAATCGTTGCTGTGATACTATTTACATTTGTACTTTCATCTTCAATAATCGGTAGCCCTGTTGTTTTATTGTCTTGATATTGCATTGCTATATCGATACTGAGATTACATAATGTAGGTCATTGTATATCCAAAGTAGCATCCATATTTCGTGTATTACCATTTTTTACTCTCTCCATAGATAAATCCAGTAGATAATCTGCTATATAGAGTGTAGCATTCATTTTGAGTGGAAAATCACTTCCTCTCCATGTTTCAATAGCACCCTTATCATAAGCAACTTCCATATCAAATCATGCAATGAGTGTTTTTTCTTTGTATACGGCAAATTTTATTTGTTCTGGTAATTCCAAAGTATTTATTATAGATTCGATAGTTCCATCTTCACCTACAATATATGTTGTCCCTCGTGGATCACTAAACCTTCATGCTGGCATAAGATATTTTAGATTGTAGTCTTGGAACATTTTTATCTCTCCTCCTGCTTCCACAATAAACGGAGTAGGTTCTTGCTGTGGATTTTGTTTATAATAATCTGGAGCATGAGAGACAATACTCTCTGATAATTGTGCTCATAGACTTCTAGAATCCATCGTATATCCATAAATATGATTTGTAGATTTTGCTTCCTGTACAAACTCTTCCAATGACAATATTCATTTATTTTGTGTTCTATATTCTCGTTCATTTGGTTCATTGACAAGTATAGTTTTTGCTGTTGCAACAACGATTCTCATGTCATTTGTTGATCCTGCATCTCCAGATGGTATAAGAAAATCTATAGTTCATCCACTATTTGGTGTTTGTATAAATGTTTTTGTTTTATCATCCCATGCGTAAGTTGATCATCATCTATTTAGTAGTGTATGAATATCTGGTATATGTTCTCATAAGGCATCTCACATAACATCAAACTGATCTACATTTGCATCTATGACACTGAGGAGCAAATCGATTCATCTCGCATTTGCTATTCCGTTGGCTGTTAGTGCTAGTCATTCTACTAAGTTATTGAATGTTGATTCACTATCTCACAATCCTGCTGATTTTTCTGAAGCGACACTTGTTAATTCTTGGCTAAACCCATTAAGTAGATTTCTTTTAATTGCTGAAGATTGCACTTCATTGGATTGTAGTATATTGTCGATATTTTCTTTCATAGCTACCATTACCTCTGGAGATATAGTAGACAGATCTGCACGTAATGTATTTGTTTGGTCTAGACAATAACTAGGTTGTACACTATTTGGTACGACTCTTAACCTTGAAGCAGCTCCAAAATTCATTATCTCTTTTGCTTGTGCTAATGCAGCTTGATTTGCACTTTTTATATCTTCTTGTGTTGCTCTACGTACTGTAATTGTTTCACAATCTTCTCATGTTTGTGCAGCATAAATCTGCTCCTTTACATAGGCAACTCTTCTATATGGAATATCTTGTATCTGTATTAACATTTCATATTCTTTCATCCATCTATTATAGAGATCCTGACAACTATTGACTATTTTTTTCTCTATAGGTTCAGAGGTATTTGATTTAGGGCTATCTAATTTTTGATCTTCCTTTATAGGTTTTTGTTTTTCTGTAGTATTGTCTGTTTCTTTTCATTGTGACGCATCATTTTTGTATTTTATCTGTGCATCTTGAGCATAGTTATATACCTTTGCATATTGTTCTGGATAATTTTCTTTCCAAATAGAGGCTTTTTGAGCAAAAAAATCTTCATCTGCTCCTTCTTCATTAGCAACAAATCACACGTTAGGGGCATATAACTTGAGAAAATAATTAATAGATTGCATTGCCAAAGAGTCATCCTCATTCTCAAAATCTAGAACTCCAACTTTTTCGTATGCATACAAATATGCAGCTACTTGTAAAACATCAATTGGACTTGCTGTGCTCATATCTATATAGACAATATCATATATCATAGCTGCAACATTATCATCTGTATCAGGGTTTGTTTTATTTTCCTGATATATTGCAGCTTCTGTGTTTTCAGCGTCTGCTGCATAACTCAATGGAGTTAGGACAATTTGTCATAAAAATAAAGACATAATCATTACAATAACTACTTTGTTCATGGTGTATACAATTATATAAATAAAATATCATCACTATGACAACCCTATTTTAATCATAAATATTGATTTTGTCAAATTTTTAGATACTTTTTTACTATTTACTTGATAGCTGGAAGAAACTGTGTATGATGGGACTAGATTTTTATTTTTTATGGAAAAAATACAGTGATTACAATTGGCGGAAAATCTGGCAGTGGAAAA
>SKIU01000034.1 GCA_007116275.1 candidate division SR1 bacterium
GTATGATACTCAAGAATATGATACTTGTGATATCCATTCAGAACATAGAGTGTTTTTCATGATATAAATTATTTTGGGTTTAGAATGCTGTTTGTTCTATTTGTTCTTCTTCATTTTCGATTATATTTTGTTCTTGATTATATTTTCAGATGCGTTGTTGTATGAAATCTCGAAATGCACTTAATCATCATATGTTTTCTGTGTCAATATGAGTGTTGCTTACACGAGTGAGGTTGTTATATATTAACTCTCTCCAATTATTTTCAAATACCGTTCCTGTATGCATGAGAAATATCTGTTCGTATATGTCAGGTTTGAGATAGATATGATTTATTTGTTTTCCAAGTATCATAAATGGTATATCTCTTGTATAAATTCATAATATTTGACTACGAATAGTGTCATTACCTTCATCAAATTGGATATATTGTTCAAAGAGTGATGTGAATTGTGGATTTGTGTATTGTGATGGATTAGTAATGACGTCATCTGTTTTAAGTATTGGACTTAAATCTCTCTTTAATCATCTTTGTATAGGTATGATAGCTATATCATACTGGTTACTGACAAGCTCAGCTTCCATTTGTGTTCTATTTTCTAATGGTAAAAATATAAAGAAATCTGCTATATCCATAGATTCAAACACACTTTTAAGTTGTTGTACAACTTTTTGTGTAGGTGCTGTGTTTTGATATACGATAGTGATTGTTGTTTCTGGAGCTCATTGATTCTCTTCTGTTGCTGTATCATCCAAGAGGTATATAGTTATTGATCATATGTTTATTACTTTATCATTTCTATCTTTGGTGTAGAGTGTATATGTGTTGATACCAGATTTTATTTCTCTTAGTGGTATCGTATGCTTTGCAGTTTTTGTATTTTTATTGTATGAAGAAATATTCCCTTTATCTACATCTCAATACTTTATTCCTAGACTATCATAACTACCTACTGTTGTTATTTCTATATCTATAGAAAAGGGGTTGTTGTTGATATAATATGCGTGTCTTCTGTCTTTTTCATTGAATATTATTTTCTTGTCATCTAGATTTTTTACTCCACTTTCTTCTAATTCTGCTATCGACGCACTTCCATCAGGTGTAATGCGTGTAAGAAAATCTTCTATATTAGATCCAGTAGACATAAATGTATCAAATATCCACTGATCTTTCCAGATAAAATCATCAATTTTACCACTATAAAAATGATGGTTAATAAGTCATGCTAATGCTCTTCTAAGTCTTATACGTACTTTATCAGAATTTGTATTAAAGAATAGTGTTGTGTATGCATGTGTTACCACAGGATATGCTATATATCCATCCAGTTTTTCATTACCATAATATGCATCAATTATTGATCTATTTGTCAGTTGGTAGTCATGTTTAAAATCATTAAAGGCATGGAGGTTCTTTATTTGATAAAATCATAAATGTGTTTCAGGACATCTATTAAGATTGAAGACAAGACTATTTATATCGTTGGATTGTGTTACTAACTGACCACATTTGGTGTATGTTGGGTTTGTTCAAAATATTGTTTTGTAATACTCAAATCACTGACTCATTAGCTGATGTCTTGGTAGTATATGGTAGGTAAAAAATAATCTATTATCTATAGACCTTTTATTAAACGTCATAGATAATGACGTATCTGATATTTTTTCTATTTTTGTATCGCTATATGTATTAAGTTTTGATAGTCACCATTGATTTTCGATAACAATATTTCTATAGGTAAAATATATATCATCAATAGTTACTGGAGTACCATCTGACCAAACAAATCATGGATTTATTTCTACAGTGAAATTTTGGTTGTTGTTTGTTGTAACTGTACAAAGACTGTCATTGAATACCATTCCATATTCTTCCATGGATAATTCTGTACAGCTATGAAAGAGGAGTGATTGGTAAAATAAACTCTGTTCATCTGTGGAGAGATATGGCAGATATGATGTAGGTCAAAATATACCTTCTACATAGGTTCATCATTTACTTGATACTTCTGAAGATAGCGAAATTATGTATCTATATGACATATAGATCGTTATAATTATCCAACACGCTATAAGCGTCCAAAACACTATCCAGAGGTGTTTATGTCGTTTGGATCAAAGTTTTTGCATAATCTACCCACGCATGGTGTAAGGTAAAAGAAGTGCAGAAATAGCAAATATAATGCTTGATATAAGTGCTACTTTTTTGAGTGTTCATTCAACTGTTTTTTTGCTTCCATACTCTCCAGCATTACTAACACCACCTAGTCATAATCCTAATCACCCTTTTGGTGACATTAACAATACAGATCCCACTAAGAGTATACCTGTTATAATCATAATAATAATAAGTGCAATACGCATTATAATATACTATATAGTTAAAATTACTCGAAAAGGATAGATATTTGTATTTTAAATGCAATAGTACTTGTGTTTATTTATTTGATATTTTGTGTTTTTTGTTTGTTGATGATCCTAATTTTTCTACGAGATATAATCATAATGCTAGTAGGGGTACTGCTGCTGCTATTGCAACAAGATCTCGTTTGTCATATACCACAAATAATATCATATGTTTAAATACATGCACAATGAGTGATATTATAATTACTTTCCCAAGTTTTTGTTTGAGTTCGTCTATATCATGTATGAGTATTTGATCTGCTTGATTTTGGTCTTTTGATTGGACTGCTAATCTATTAAGAAATATCTCATATAATCATCGTATGATAATAAGTGCTATTACACATAGTAATGCTATATCTATCACATCAATGAGTAGTCATAGTATTTGAAATGGTTGTTCTCATATTGTATCAAACATTTGTATAGCATTCCAGAATCTTGACCCCATTAGTACGATAAGATAAACTAATGTTGCGCACACAAAAAATATGGGCAGTAGTATAATATATCTCAATCTTCGTAAAAAAATTTCTATTCGTTTAATTATATAATGCATCTATTGTATTTTATCATAAAAAATACCTCTATAGAGAGTATCTTTTTTGTTGTTCTTTTCAAGCTATTAGTTGATTATAAGGAAATTTGTAATGACGTATCCTGCTCCTATAACCAATATTCCAGCTGCTATATACAAAAAGCTTTTTTTGATTTTTCCGATTGTTTCTTCGTTTGTTGGATTAACGAGAAGTTGGTAGGTTTGTATAACGATGATAAGAAGAATAACAAATGCTGCTAGTCCCATGACCCAGTTGATAATAGTATAGAGTATCGGTAGATTTCCACTCAATATTCATGTTCATATATCTCCTAGATCTTGTGCTGATTGTTCCATTACTTCTGTCTCTGATCAAAAAATGAGTTCAACTATTTGCTTGGATCATAATATAATAAGTATACCAATTACATTCCAGGCAATAAGTGTTGCTGCTTGTTTCTTGACCTCATCTGATGGATTGGTGAGATATTGTAATACGCGCGTTACAATTATGACGAATAAAACTCCCATAGCAAGGTACATAGCTATTTTTATGAATGGGAATACTGCTTGATTGTATAATGTTTGTGCGACTTGGATACCATTAAATGTTTGTAGGTTTCATCATCATAATATATTTTCAAATAATACAGTGTTCGCTAGATATCGTGAACTCATCATAATAACAATTCCTACAACACCTCGTATAAGATATTTTGATCACTCTTTGGTTCACTCTTCACTATCACTAAACATCATCTTATAAAATCCGATAATAGCTACAATTACACCAATAATGATAATGATAGGTATTAGTAAATTTATGATAGTGGATCTTACAAAATTTACTACTCATTGCGTTCCGAGTGCTGCTTCGGCAGGATCAAGGTTCTGTTCGATAGACTGGATTGCTCTTCCCATAGTGAGATCAAACCTTCCTGTCGGGGCTTCTAGTACATTAAAAGAGATGGATAGTTCATTATTATTAGTATCGGGGTCTGTTGATCCTGCTTGGTTTGCATTGACTACACAGGTTACTGTTTGTTCTGTGAGATTTTCTGTTAATGATGGATCGAGTAATAAGTTGTTTCTTGTTCGAAATCATCATGCAGCTATGTAGATGTTTCAGATGTATGATGAATTAAAAACCACTAGACCATCATTATTACATACTATAAATCAGGTTTCTGTATCATTAAAGTTGAGTTCATCGGGTCATAAATTTTCTATGGTAATATGAATTCTTGGTATAGTATTTTGAATGACTCCTGTTACTCATCCTATGGTTGCTATGTTATTTATTTGTATACTTTGTACCTGTAGATCTGTCGTTTGTGCAAAAGATAATCCAATAAATCCGGATAGGATAAGATATAGAGTTATTATAGATTTGTAGATGTATGTCATGGTTGTCTCTGTGATAATTAAATTATCTTTTAATTTTTTCTCGTATATTCTCTATAGTTACTTGTATCTCTCTTGCAAGAGGAAGAGGTGGGAGGTACTTTCGCCTTATATACATAGTAATATATCTTCCGTATATGAGTGCTATGGGTAGGTATACTGTTATGGTATTGCCATAATATCGTATTATGATTGCGCTTATTATTATTCCTATACTGTATTGTGTGCGTAAGTTTTTTTGCATGGGAGAGATGTGACTATAGATTTTTTTGTATCCATGGAGGAGTTCATTTCGCGATGGTTGGATCATTTTGTTTTGTGCTTTTTGTTGCAGAAAATCGATACTTGCCATGATGTATCATCGTATTTCTTCAGGATTGACACTAAATATTTTGTTTATGATATCTTTTGTTTTTTTGCCTATTATATCTATCCCTGCTGCTATTGTGGCTATTCTAATGCTTATACATAGTAGTATACATACTGATAATATATTGCTTTGTAATGCAAGAGTGATGCATGTTCGTGCCGTCCATCGTAGTATAGATTCTTTGATTCGCATATTCGGTTCTTGGAATGTATGTGCTTTGTATCGTGCGTATATATTGTACAATGGTATATAATAGAGTATCACCTCAGCTACATCATGTTGTATTTTGTTATATTGCTTGTTTTCCCCTTGTATTATAACTGTTCAGGATACTACTCAGATAGAACCTACGACCAATAAACTAATAGTAGCTACAATACTTATCATATGTATTCGGTAGACAAGAATACTTGGGAAAAAATAATAGACAATCACCATGATCAATGTTATAATCCCACTTATCATCGTTATATATCCATATTGTATGTATGATTGTACAAAAGTTTTTTCTTCTGTCGTTAGGTCGTTATTTTTTTCTACTAATCCTTTAACCATAAGTGCGAAAAACATAACTGCTGCTAATGCAAGTTGTTTACTATCGTTGCTGTTATGTAGCATTGGTATTTTTTCAGGTCGTAAAAGTTATTTTATATCGGTTGTAATAAAAGCTTTTTCTTCGTTGGATGCAAGTATTTTTACTCCGATATGTTGTGATCATGCAAATATGAGTCATTCACCGATTCATGATGATACCAATTTTTGTTGTTCTGCTGCTGATAGTCATAACAATGTGTCTAGGGCTTTAATTGACGTGGTTGACTGTTTTAAAAGTACTTGGAGAGCAGAGTTTGATATAATTGGTTTCCCGTATTTACTTCTTACAAAATCTTCTATATCTTGTGATATTGTTGTTATTCCAACTCCGTATTTTCTTGCTCTTTTTATCAATCCATAAAGAAAATTCCCTGATATATCGTTTTGTAAAAGTATCCATGCTTCATCAATAGCTAGTAGTCTTTTTTTCTTGTGAGATCTAACTTTGTTCCATATAAAGTTTAGGACTCCATACATGGCAGGTGTTCTTAATGCATCTTCGAGGTCTCTAATACTAAAGACTGTGAGTTTATTGTTGATATCTATGTTTGTTTGGTTGTTAAATAGTTTTCCAAATGTTCCTGATACATATTTACTCAATCTGAGTGCTATTTTTTCTCCTCATTCCATTCCATCAAGAATATTCATTAGATCTTCCATGATAGGTGGTTGTTTTCACTCATAGCTTGTTTCGTCAAACGAGAATCATTTGAGTGTGTAGGTACTTTGTATGGCTTTATCTAGTATTGCTTCTTCTTCTGCATTGAGTTCTCCGATAAGTAGGGCAATCATACCAATCAAACTCATAACCTGACTTCTTAATAGATCCCCAGGTCCATATTCCACATCTTCTATCGCTTCGGGAATATCAAATGGGTTGAGATACTGTTGTGCATTTGTTGCTATATTGACATATGTTCAACCTACTTTTTCACACAGTCATTTGTACTCATTTTCTGGATCAATGATAATCACATCAATACCATTGAGTAAATATCTCATCACTTCTAATTTTACGAGAAAGGATTTACCAGCACCAGATGTTGCAAGTACAACACTATTCATATTCTCGAGTTTAGAATCAAATCTATCAAATATAACCAATCATCCTGTTTGTGTGTTCACTCCATACAATATACCTGTGTCATGGACGAGATCATTGGCTACAAATGGGAAACTTCCCGCTAGTGATGAAGTTATAGCGCTTCTTACTATGCCGAGTTCATCGGTACATAATGGCAATCCACTATTAAATCATTCATCCATTCTTTGGATAGCATTTTTCATTCTAATCCCATATCATGCTACCTTTTGTTCGAATTTTTTTGCTGTTTCGTTGAGCTTTTTGGAGTCTTGTTCATACATATTGACGTAGTATGCTGTTTCGAAATATCTTTCTTCACGTGTCGTGAGTTTTTCTCTTATGAGTTCTACATCTCTATACTGTTGTTCGATTTCCATATCAAGTGTTATTCCTTTCTGTGATGCTTCTTTTATTTCTGCTTTTAATTGTGTCGCTTTTTGTTTTAACATGGACTGTATCGCACTATCTTCTTCAGGATAGATAAAGAAGCTCATATCCCATTTTGCATGAAATCAGAATATGTCTCTAGTCCATAGCGCATCTATATATGAAGGATAGCTCTGTGCGTAGTATGTTTTCCCTGCGATACCAGCTATATTATATTCACTTCATTTTACTTCTCGGTATGATGGTGCAATATGTGATTTGTAATCAGCAACTGTAGTTGCGTAGTGTTTTTCTACTTCAAGAATATACTGTCTGAGCTTACTGGTCAGTTTTTTTTCATCATATTCTTTATCTGGTAGATTAATCAAATATTTAACTTGTTCTTTGATGTCTTTATTTGCTATCATTGGATTTTCAGGTTTCTCTTTTTTCTTGCTTGTTTGTTGTTTGTCTGTTTTTTTATTACCTGCTGCAGGAAATATTATTTGAAGCATACTGTCGATACCAGCACTTATACTTTCTAATAATCATAATGTTTTTTTGTCTTTTTTTGTAGTTTTTTTCTCAGGTGTTTGTGTTGCATTGTTTGTAGGAACTTTTGATTTATTTGTTTCTTGTTTTTTTTCTCTATTGATAAATCAACCATCCTTAATCGTTTGGCTGTAGTCTGTATCGTAGACAATGTCTTTGATCTCTGCTATCATAGGCTCTTGTTTTTTATTAAATTTGTGTTTTTATTATATGGTCTTCGGGTCTATAAAGCAATCTCTTGGCTTGCATTTGTTGCTATTTTGTTGACATTTTTCGACAATATGGTTTTACATGTTATTTATAAACTCACTTAAGGTCGTATCATTGATTACTATAATAAAATTGTTGTTTGGGAAAAATTGTCTGGCTGTGTAGAGTAGTTGGTTTTCAAACCTTAGTTTGTCACACTCTTCTTCTAGATCTACTATTCCAGTAAGTGCAATAACTGTATAGGTATTTTTATCTTCAATATAATCTATCTCTAGTGTGCTGTCTGCTAAGGCTGTTTCTAATCCAAATGCTTGTACCATATCTTGTTCGACAGTTAGGAGCGCGTGTATAGCCGACCACAATGGATCGTCGTTTGTATATACAGTGTTTTGCATCGGTGATAGACTATCATTACATCCTATAGCTATGCCATTTTCTCCATTGTCTTCAGGGATATAGAAATACACATCAAATGTTTGTCCATCTTCATCGTTGCTATCAGCTTGTTCTACTATATCTTTACTAGAGTTACTACATCAAATGATAAATAGGCTTATTGTTACACATACAAGTAGCAATATTTTTTTCATACGATTGTGTATAGTAAAATAATATCTAGTTTTTGTATAGTGTTGTTTGTCTCTATTACAAGTTTTATATGACACTGTCTGCCTGTCGGTCTACCTTAAATCACCTGTTATGCAATTTACACTTTGTGTATATGATATCCATAAAGTTTTTTATTTGTTTTCCTTTTATGATGATATTATATCTATATTTTCCAAATTTTTTGTAGATTAGTGGTGGGGTAGTATATATTTCCATATCATCTAATGTATACTTTTCTTTGTAATATAATAATTCCTTATGGAGTTTGTCGACATTAGCATAGACTCTTTCTTCAGTTTCGTGCTTATATAATAATACACATAGGTCGCTATATGGTGGATAGTTGTATTGTTTTCTATATACTTCATCTTCTCTTTGGAAAGCTTCCTTATTCATTTTGCAAGCAGAGCGTATACTATAATGCTCAGGATCAAAACTTTGTACAATGAAGTGTGCATCTTTATATTGTTGTATCGTTTCGTAGAGGAAGAAAAAATTTTTGCTCGCAGCAGTGTAGTCTGGAATATTAAGTCCTAGGTCTGCATTGAGAAATATAACTATGTCTGTTTTGTAGTTTTTTATGGGTGTGGTGAGTAATGAAGTTCCTATTGTGATATTACTATGTTTTTGTTGTTTATGTTTTTTGATTTTATTGGGTGAATTTACTGTCTGTGTATCAATAATATCTGGTATTATATTATAGGTTTGTTGTATTCGATCTGCTACTTGTTGTATTCATAAACCGTATGGCCTGATGCTGTTTGATTGACATTTGGGGCATTTTGGTGGTATGTCATAATGTGTTTTGCATATATGGCATAATCCAAATGGATGTCCTTGTTGATCATTATGATAACTAATGCTTACTGAGCAGTTTTTGCACTGTGGTATATGTCCACAATCACGACATATAACTCCTGATGCGTATCATTTTTTGTTTACAATAATGGTAATGTTTTTGTTTTGTTTGGTATATTTGCGTATTCATTCTTGTACTAATTCTGAGAAATGATAATTCTCTTCTTTCCTCATATCAACAAGGAATATCTTCTTGTTTTTATTGTTTATCTTGTGGAGAAATTGTTCGTAATTCATAGAGACTGGATGAAATAAATTATTTGCTCTCAAATAGTAGTTTATATAGTCAGGCCTTATCGTTTTTTATAAGATAGTTTTTCATGATCCAATAGGTGAATTCTATTGGTCTTCGTTTATCTGATACAATGTATTCTAAAAACTTGTCAAAGCTTATTTCTTTTGTTTTTATTTTTTCGCCTGGTTCTCGTGTAGTAGGATAGGGAAATGAAAAATCGTTGGTTATGTAACAATGTGAGCATCATAATATGCCATGATGTGGTGTAGTGTATAGTTTTCTCATGGTGTGTATTTTCATTCCTGTCTCTTCACGTGCTTCTTTGTGTATGGTGTCTTCAGCTGTATCACCATCTTCTTTCGTTCATCCAATAAGTCAGTAGAATGATCATACTCGTGGTTGTTCTTCTTCTAGGATAATTATTTTGTTGTCAGGGGTTATCGGTATGATTTGTGAAAATTCACGTCTTTGTATAGTTTCAAATGTGGCAAAAGTTCAATCAAAAAGCTCTTGTTCTCGATTTCGTATGTTGGTATTGTATCACTCATAGACTTTTTTTGCGTTTTTGGGTATGGGTTTTTGTTGGAACATGTTTTTTGATTATTAGGATAATTTCAGGGTGATAGGACTCGAACCCACGACCACAAGACCCCCAGCCTTGTATTCTAGCCATCTGAACTACACCCTGGTAGTTTGTATATATTGTATTGATGTTTTTATGCAAGATTGAATTGTGTTATTGTGGATCGAAAATACTAGGATTGCTTACATTCCCTAGTAAAAATTGACTAATTTTTCGTCAGCCGTGGATAGAAGAAAGTATTCCTACACCATTGCATCCTATATTATAGAGTAAATTTGGATTCTTATTTTCCGGTCCTATGGTACGCAATCCTGTTTTCGTCAGTCACATGAGACCATGTCGACGATAGTGATAGGGAACCGGATGTGGTGGATAGTTTTTGAGTGTGTTCTTTAAAAATATGTCCATCTGTTGATGTGCTCGGTCTGGTTGTGCTTCGTGACGTATATACTTATCTTTTTCATGTATTGCTGTTTCAGGTCATCCAATACATATGAGTGAGTGTATTTGTCCTGATTTATTAAACTGTCTACGTGTGAAGTAAAAATAATTTTCCACATCATTGGCAGTTTCTAGTTCTCCTGGTCTCAGGTAGTAACTAATGGCGGCAGATTTTTGTCATGGTGTATCAAGATATCATGACATATATCATACTATACTACTTACGTCTTGATGAAAGACGGTGTTTATGTCTTCTCCGCTATGATTGTTTATGGTGAAATTTGCAAATCCATTGGTACAGAGTATGATTTTTTTTGCGTGGATGGTGCCACTATGTGCTTGTGTCGGAGCATCTTTAAGATGGTTTATTTTACTTGTGTTGGTTGTTATTTTTACTTTTTCTGGGTATAAGTCTATAATTTCTACTGGTGAAAATTCGTATACTTGTATGCGATCATGATAATGTTTGACCATATGAGCAATTGCTTTTTCACAAAACAATGCAGAGTTGACTGTGCCTGCATGTCTTGCTAGTACAGCAATGTATTTATCTTCTTTTGTTTCCAATAGTTGGTTTATTTTTCTTTGACTGACTATATTGATTATATCTTCATATATACTGGGTATTTTATCTAAATCAGGGCAATCTTCTGATACGAGAATACTTTCATACTGCACATGTTGGATCTCTTGAATATGATTTCTTTGTATGTTTTCTAGTAATTGTTCGATTGTAGAACATCACGCATATCCGATAAATTTTTCAAATACATTATCCATATCCACTACACTAATGAGTTCTTGTAAATGATTTCGTGCATCAAGCATAGCTGCTTGTCATTGATTTGCTAGTGATATACCATATTCTTCTACTATCTCTACAAATGGTTTTTCAAAATATGGAACAATCTGTCATGCATTGTGGCCAGTCGCCCCATGTGCTATCTTATATGATTCTAGTAATGTTACTTTTCTATCAGTATTTTTGAGTATGTAATAAAGTGTACTAATTCCAGCTATTCATCATCATACAATCACTACATCTGTATAAAAATCTTGTTCTACGACAGGGAAATGTGAGCGTTTATCTATCTGGTCAAGTCGTGGGGATTTGTTCATTGTGGTTGTACTATTACTTATAAAATCAAATGTTTTTTATGTGCGAAAATGGCGCTAATATTTATTATATAGACGTCTACTGTTTCTTGCAATTGTAGGTTTGGAGTATGGTTCTTTATGATTGACTTTTGTTATTCTGTGGATGTAATTTGTGCTTTTTGGAAAAAATTTGTCATGAGTTGATATAGCTCTTGATAATTTTGTATTTTGGCTATTTGTTGTTTACATTCTTTGGATCAAGGGATACCTTTGATATAGTTAAAGAGATATTTACGAAACTCCATAATGGCTCTATAAGGATTTGTATCGTTTACATCAATAGTTTGTGCTAGTGATTCTAATTCTTGGATCGTAGGGAAAGGTATCTGGTAGTTGTGTAGTGCTGTTTTGTTTTGTGTCAGTACTCGATTATCATCATCTTCTATTTTCTTTTTGTAATGGAGGATTTGTTTGTTGGATTTTAGTATTTCGTCTTTTGGATTGTCAGGATACTGGTTCAGTGTTTTTTGAAATCGTACCTCATAGGCAATGCTGAGTTGTAGATGTTCTATGATTGTATCATAGCGCTCTTGGAGCGTGGGTGTATAGTCGACAAAAACCCATGGGTTACCTATGGCTGCTTGTGCGGTCATAATACCGTCTAGATTTCATTTTTTTTCTCATGCGTCTTCGTAGGATTTTATACCACCATTTCCTATGACTTTACAGCTATTGCTCAGTTCTTTTTTGAGATTATAAATAAAATCTCGATCGACTGTATTACTGTGTCATTGGTTAAATGTTCTTCCGTGTACCGTGATGGTATGACAGTATTGTCCTGCTTGTATGAGTGTATTGAATCGTTCTTTTTTATCTTCTTCATGGAGTCATGTTCTCAC
>SKIU01000098.1 GCA_007116275.1 candidate division SR1 bacterium
TGTGAATGTGTAGATTCTGCTGCATTGTGTTACAGATGTGATACAGATATTATACAATAGTATGTAATGCACTGATATAGTGTTTGTTTTGGTTGGTTGGTTGTGTTCCCGTCCGGACCGCTAAAAGGCTGCATTTATGCAGCCTTTTTACATTTAATGACATGTATAACAATCATTTATATCATATGATATAATGTTTTTTAGTGTCACAAAATGTCATGAAATGTCATATTTGTGTTACAATTGTGATACAATGTAAGAAAAATGTGATACATTTGCTCAGAAACGTATCACACATGAAGATCAGGGTCATACACAACAGAAGGAAATCTGATGGACCGGCACCAGTCCATATTGAGGTGTACATCTCAAGAACAAAAAGAATCTACTTTCATACGGGCATAACAATTGAGTCATCATACTGGGATGGGGTAAGCAGATCCGTTAAGGGTCATCAGAGATCTATTGCCTTCAATCACACCATCAAGCAAATGTTACAGAAGATATATGATTATGAGACAAAGTGTGTCTTATTGCAAAAGAAAATCACTCCTGATGGTCTGAGACAGCATATTGGGAAGAAGGTTGAAACTATGTCATTTAATGATTTCATGAGGGATCAGGTTGAACTGGATAAGAAAAGACTTGCATTGTCAACCTATAAATCACACCTCTCTATTGTTACCAGGCTAAATGAGTTTGGTACCATACTCATGGATGAGTTTAACCGGGAAACAATTGCAAGGTATCACAACCACTTTTTGAGTACAATGAAACAAAGCACAACTGCCAAACCTCATAAGGTGATACGGAAATATGTGATCAGAGCTGTTGACTTGGGATATATGAAAGATAATCCTTACAGGCAGTTTAAGGTTCCGAGGGAAAGAAACAGAATCATTCATCTAACTACACATGAATTAAACCAGATTAGAAAGTATAAGGGTATTGATCGTTTACAGGCCGTTAGAGACATGTTTTTGTTTCAGTGTCTCACTGGTATGGCTTATATCGATATGCAGCAGCTCAAGCCTGCTGATATACTTCAGCATGGAAAAATGAGATACATCGAAAAACATCGTTATAAGGTTGACAGGGTACCTCAATTGATTCCACTTATGCCAGAGGCAGAGAGGATTCTTAAAAGGTACCAGGGATCTGATAGCTGTTTCCCTGTTATCAGTAACCAGAAGATGAATGCATACCTCAAGGAAATTGCAATTATTAGAAAAGTTGATAAACCCCTTACTACCCATGTTGCCAGGCATACCTTTGCAACCCTCATGCTCGAAAAAGGTATGCCACTTGAAGCCATCAGCAACATGCTTGGTCATGCATCCATCAAGCAGACATCTATCTATGCTAAGATAGTGATCAGTAAAATACAAAATGATATGAAAAGGTTAAATATCAGTTCTCTTTGACCTTTTCTTCTTCCTTTGGTTTATCCTTCCCATTCCCAAATATCCCTGCAAAGACAATTAAACCTATTAATACACCAACAATGGCACCCGGTACCCCAAAGGCAAAGAAGCCAACAATGGGTAAAGTGATAAGTAGTGTCAGAGCACATCCAACTTTTTGAATCTTTGATCCTGTTTCCTGCATCTTCTTTGTATCCATGGTATATAATTTATAGAGTTATTGTTTGATAATATCTTTATTTTTTTTCATATCGTCAATCTGTTTGAGCAAATTATCAATTATTTTATTTGCCCTGGCAAGTTGCTCAATGCATTCTTCCCTGCTTTGTCCATAGTCAGATTGGTTTTCCTCTGCCATAGCAGATAGTTTCTGGATGTTATTTGCCTCATCTTTAGATAACTCCATAGGAGGTATTCCGTGAAATACCCAGTTAATATTTAATTGAGGAAAAGCATTTAGAATCTCCTGAACATGATATGGTCTAATTTCATGTTTTAATCGATACCAGTGTCCTACCGCTTGTTTACTTGCCGAGACTACTTTTGTAACCTCTGATTGTCTTATGTTTTTCTCTTTGAAAAACATTACAATCCTCTGTGTTGCTGTTGTTTCCATTTTTTCTCATGTGTTTTAGACAACTTGTTAATAAAATATTTTTAAAAAAAAGACTAAAACACTTGTCTTATATTAAAATAGTTTACTACATTTGACAAGTGAATTGCAAGTCAACTGTAAATGTAAAGATAAATTTAACAAAAACAAATGGAACCGTATAAAACACTACGAGATAACTTGATTTTTGGTGACATAAAAGAAATATCTAAAAGAACTGGTATTAACTTATCTGTCGTATGGAGACATATTCATGGTAAGACCAAACGGCAAAACATGAAGATTATTGATGCTGCAATTGATGTCATTGCAGAGAGAAAACAAGAATCAGAGAAGCTTAATAACAGGATATCTGAAGTAATCGGATGATTTTTTATATGTGTAGTAAAACAAAAAAAAGTAAAGTTATGTGTAACCTTAATATAGTATTTAGGGCAATTGCTGTAATAGGATTTATTATAGCTGTGATAGGAATCATTATAGGATATGAACATCAGATCTTCATCGCAGCAGTCTGTATTGTATTATTCCTTATCAGTCCAGATGAGAGTAAAAAGATCCCTGGTAGTGTTCGAAACCGTCCTTTTAATATTAACGACTAAATATTTATCTATGCAGTTTAATGATCTTGTAAAGATGATGCGTAAGTACCAGGTACTTTACTTCAAATATCGGGGTATTGATTACCTCAAGAAAGCCAAAGAATATGAGCGAAAAGTTGATCAGCATTTAAAAAATAATGAAAAGCAACAAATCAAAATGGACATAACATGAGGGAAGAGAAGAAGATTGAAATAGGAACAATTCTTAGAACACATTTTGCATTAACAAAGTATAGGGTTAAAAATATAACTCCTATAAGGGAAGATGGGAAAAAATCAAAAGAATATCATTTAGTTCCTACTGAAGTTGATGATCAAAATATACCACAAAAGGGAAAATTTGTTTTTAAGCCTATTCCTTTCTCTGTATGTCATTATGATCTTATGAAAAGGATTAAATATCACATATTTAGCATTGAAGATGGGACTACTTGAACAAATACTCGAAAATCAGAATGAGATACTTTTAAAGTTGAAACAACTTGAAAAGTCAATTTCTAATACCAAGGGTGATGATACATCCTTCATCACAACCAAAGATATTATAAAGGATCTTGGCATATCTATGAGCACATTTCATAGGTACAAGAATGAAATGCCTTTTTTGATGAAGGTTGGAGGATCATCATCATATAAAGCAAGAAGATGTGACTTCGAACTTTGGAAAAAATCAAATATACCTCAATCATGAA
>SKIU01000070.1 GCA_007116275.1 candidate division SR1 bacterium
AGTAAAAGACCTTGAAGAGAACTAAGCATAAGAACCTGCGACAAATGCGGTCAAGAAATGATATCAATATACAAACAAGATGTAAATTTCCAGGTATATTGTCAAGAATGCTACAACAAAGAAACCTATGCATAAAAAAATAATCAATCTATTCAGAAAACACAAATCATAAAGTATACGACAACAAGTCTTATCAACAAATCATGTTTGGATAGTATTTAATATAGTAAAAAAAATAATGAATAAGACATACTACTTAACCCACAGAACATACTATAAGACAACATCTACCACTCTCACATATCAAAACAAAAAATATACCCTACTTCTGAAAATAAAAGAATTAGAAAATATTTTGTCTATATACAGATCACAATGAGCAATGCACAAATTAAATAAAAGAATTATGATAGTAGAAGATGGAGTACCCACAGAAATTATAGAAAATATAAAATCTTATCAAGAACACATGCGTATTAAAAAACAAAGAGACAAAGAAAGATCTAGTGTTATACAGGATTTCAAAGAAACAATGTCCAAACAAGGAATTGACAACAGTCTAGCATTGTTACTTACAGGAACAAGAAAACGTAGAAATCGACTAAAAAATATAAATACCATCATTGATAAAACCTTAAATTCTGATATAGATGACACACATATAATGTTATGTATAGAAAAGATATGACGAAACCTAAACACAGATATTAAACTATGGCTCAATAAAAACAATATAACATCCATAATCGATCTCATAAATATATGACCAATAAGATTTACACAAAAATTTGGCCGCAAACTTATCAATAAAATAGTCAAAGATGATGGACCAATAACAGTAGATAAACTAATAACATTTGCCAAAAAATTATGACGATCATTACCAGAATCGATAAAAGAAAAGACAAACATTACAACTGCAATAGACTTTTGGAAAACAAACAACAACACATTATATAAATACAAAAAATACTTCTGATTACTTATAGATAAGTCACTCAATACTATAAACTTTAGAGAAAGAGTAATAATAGCTAATGCATTATGATTAGATACAGCAAAAGATATCGCACAATCTATAAAAAAAAGCCCTTCAGAACCATACTATAGAATACAATTACTCTGACTAAAAATAATAACTATCCCTATCATACAATACTATCAACAAGAAATCGAAACTATACTCTGATATTCATTAGAAGAATCACTAACCCTTGATATATACAACAAACTACAAGACATAGCACCTTTTAACTCAAAGGATGAATATATAAAACATATTACGACAAGATCTATGAGATCTTTATGACAACATATGGGAATACTACTAGGAGAAACTAGTCTTACAACCGATTATTTAAATAAAATGAAAATACGAGAACTTTTTGAAAAACACATACTACACAAAACACAAACTATGTAGAAAACTTTCTACTACACTTTAGATGCAGAGAAATTAGTAGTTTGTGAACATTTCACTATAAATACATAGTTTTATAATTATGTCAAACGCAAAGAATTTATTTATATATAATTCATCATGGCAAAGAAAAAATAAAAATTTATCATCCACTACTAAAACATGACCAAACAAACCGATCAATTTATCGCAGACCAAACCAAGGATCCTATTGTGCAACGAAACACTTGTCGCATCTCCTGAGAAGAGTTTGCTATCTATAAGTCTGATAGAGAATTTTATAATAAAATTTCCCCTACTTTCGCAGGACAAAAATTTGCTATACCATTACCTACCTTATCACCTAAAGAAAGGAAAAAAAGAAGATTTATGTTTAGAAACGAAAGAAAACTCTATAAAAGAAAATGTGATGCAACCGGGAAAAGTATTGTATCTATTTATTCACCAGATAAATCATTTAAAGTCTACGATCAAGCATATCGACGATCAGATAGTCGAGATCCCATGGATTATGGCATAGATGTAGATTTTTCCAAAACGTTCAATGAACAATTTAATAGTCTGTATATCACAGTCCCAAGACTTGCTGTATTAGCAACGCAAAACGAGAATAGCCTCTACGTCAATGGAGCAGCCTATAACAAAAACTGTTACCTAATATTTGCTAGTGACTATAACGAAGATACGCTATATGCAGATAATACCTCACATTGCCAAGATGTCATAGATAGTTCCAATAGCAAAAAATGTACCAATTCGTACCAACTCATAGGTTGTACCAACTGTTCTAATACACAATATTCTATAGATTGTCATGATTCGTATAATCTTATTTCTTGTTTTGACTGTAAAAATTGTCAGTTTTGTTTTGGATCCTCATGATTAAGAAACAAGCAGTACTATTTTCAAAATCAAGCCTACACCAAAGAACAATACGAATCATTACTCCAAGAACATCTCCAAAACAACACACCATGATATCTCTCTAGTAGACATGATGCCATCTACAGAGCATCGTATGGATTGAACAATGAAAAATCCTATGGAAATTATATAAATAACTGTAAAGATAGTGTCAATATATACAGTGCAACTGAACTAGAAAACTGCAAACATATTATCAATGCAGAACAGTGCAATAATTGCCAAGATTCCTATGTTATCATTGAAAATTCAACACTCTGCTATGAGAATGTAAGTTCCATATGACTTCATCACTGCTGCTTCACATTTGGATGTTGGAACAAAAATAGTGATTTGTATTATTGCGATCACTGTCAATGATGCAAAGATTGCTTTGGTTGTGTCTGACTACGTAACAAACAATACTGCATATTCAATAAGCAATATACGAGAGATCAATATGAAACACTCGTAGCAAAACTCATCACTCATATGACACAAACAGGGGAGCGAGGAGAATATTTTGATCCAAAATATGCACCATTTGGTTACAATGAAACCATCGCACAAGATGAATTTCCACTCACACAACAAGAAGCAATCAGCCTGTGATACAAACGACAAACCAACAACTATGATCCAGAGATCCCGGCATGAACACAGACACTCACAAGAGATCAAATACCTACCCAAACCAAAGATGTTTCAGACAACATTCTTGATAAAATTATCATCTGTGAGATATCACACAGACCATTTAGGATAACACAACAAGAACTACAGTTTTACAAAAAACACAATATAGCTATCCCACGTAAACATCCTGATGTGAGACACGAACAAAGGAATACCCTCAAACCATACAGAGAGTTGTTTTTGAGAAATTGTGACAAATGCAGTACGCAAATACTTAGCGTTTATCCAGAAGCGCACACAGGGAAAGTCTACTGCGATGATTGTTACCAAAAAGAAATGGGATAAAGTAGAAAAACTTCTACTACACTTTAA
>SKIU01000075.1 GCA_007116275.1 candidate division SR1 bacterium
CTAATAATGATACTTCTTCCCACGCTGAATAGTCTCAATTCTATATATCTGTTCAAGGAGGACGAGTTTTGCTAGACCATGTGGCATAGTCAGTGACCCAAGTGATATTTTTGTATCCACGTGGTCGCTGATCTTTGTTTCATCGAGTCCATAGGGCCCTCCGATGATAAAAAGTATTTTTTCTTGTGTATAACAGTATTGATGAAAAGCAAAAGTATCCATCTGTGTACCCATCACACTCATCATAACTTTGTGCCACCCACCAAAGTCTTTTTCGAGTATCTGGATAATATTTTCAGTATCTCTCAAAATTATTTGTGCTTGAGAATCTCATTTTACAGGCTTGACTGTTTTGATGGTCAGATCTCTACCTAACCTTTTGACATATTCCTCACAAGCACTAGCAAAGTGTTTATCGCTATCAGAGATAGCTAGTAGAGTAAACTTCATCTGTTAGTTGAAAGTCTAAAGTTTAAGGTTGAAAGCTAACAGCTAAAAGCTAAAAGCTAAGTGCTATTTTACATATTGTACAAATCAATGAAAGCAAAAATATTGATTGGTTTACTACTGTGAATAATCGGAGCGATATACGTGTTTTTGGTATATCCATTATTGCAGAGTCCAGAGTCAATAACCCTAAACGAAGTGAATGATACAGGTGAAGAAATAAATGACCTGGATTCTTCGGTCGTTTCACTCTCTCAGAATGACGAGCCAGTAGCTAGTAGCCAGCAGCCAGCTGTAAACACTATCTGTTTTAATTCTCACTGTTTCACCATCGAAATAGCAGATACTCCAGATCTGCGTGCACAATGATTGATGAATCGTGAATCACTCCCAGAAGATGCAGGGATGTTGTTCGTCTTCGATATACCAGGATCATATGGATTTTGGATGAAAAACACCTTAATACCACTTGATATTATTCGATTAGATGAAGATTTTGTTGTAGTAGATACAGCTACGATGCTACCATGTACCACAGATCCATGCCCAAATTATAATCATAGCGGTCAGGCGATGTATGCACTAGAAATCAATGCATGACTGGTAGAACAATACGATATAGAAATATGAGATATGTTTATCCAAAAGTAAAAAAGAGGCTTTCATAGCCCCTTTTCTAGGTATTGAGAATTATTATTTATCTAGTTTCAAACACAACTTGTATCTGTACATTTACTTCCATTTCTCATGGATTGAGATTTGCTCATCCTCCCATTCACAATGCACCATCACTAGCCATTGCCATCTCAGCTCTTGCCATAGGATAATTGTAGTCTATAGAATTATCACTGATAGAAAGTGCTTTGAGTAGGCGAAGACTTCCTGCGTCAGCAAGCTGTTCAGCTTTCATTTGCGCATTATTAAAAGCTTTTTCACGTGCTTCTGCCATCGCAGCATCTCTGTCTTTAAGTACAAATGATGTGTTGTTGATTTTTACACCACCAACTTGTGCTACTTCATCGACAATCTGTCCACCAATACTAGCAAAATCATCACTTTCAATAGTTATAGTGATGTTTTGATTTGCTCTATATCATAGTAGATTTCTTCAATCATCGGTTCGGTCGTATTCTTCATTAATTGACACACTTTCTGTTTTGATATCTGATGATGGGATATCATAACCTTCAAGCATATCCATGATTTGATTGACTTTTGTGTTTGCAAGTGTTTGTGCTTCTTGTGTCGTATCTGCCAATTCACTTACGGCAAGATAGATACGCATACTATCAGGTGCAATAGTAGCTTTCCCTTCACCCATTACATTGATCGTATTGGGAGTGAAGTTGTTGGATCTGTTCGTAAGTTGATTTCCTATGTGAATTAAAGATCCAGCAAGAATAACTACAGCTAAAATAAATAGAATATTTTGTGAACGCATAGTATATACGATAAAAGATAAAAATACAAACTATATATACATATACGGCAGATAGATGCAAGTGTGACATAATGGATAAGAAAATGTATATACCATTGCATTGGATGCTGTATTTTGTATAAGGATTGTATCATGTCATCCTGAGTGGAGTGTAACGAAGCGAAGCTTGTCTGCCTCTGGCAGAGATATTAGTGATTACAAAGATTCTTCACTACGTTCAGAATGACGACTCTATCATTTATAACTCATAACTATATTCATGGACTTCCACATCTATAACACCCTGACTCGCCAAAAAGAATTATTTGTTCCCAGAGAGGACGGAAAAGTAAAAATATATTCATGCTGACCAACCGTCTATGGAGATCCTCATATCGGAAATTTGAGATCATTTACTATTGCAGGACTACTTGGTGATACATTGAGATCCCTGGGATATGAGGTAAAACATACGATGAATATTACCGATGTCGGACACCTTACTGATGACGGAGATCAAGGTGAAGATAAAATGGAAAAAGGATCACGCAAAGAGTGACTTACTGCACGAGATGTCGCACGCAAATATGAAGATAATTTTAGAAAATATATCAAAGAACTCGGTATCTATTTTGATTATCATCCAAGGGCAACCGACCATATCCAAGCACAGATTGATATTGTCAAATCATTGGAAGATAAATGATATACCTATGCGATTGATTGAGATGGTATCTATATGGATACAAGCAAAGTTGCCTGATATGGAAAACTCCTCCCACCCAAACATTTGGCGTGAATACAATCCGGCGAAAGAGTAGAGGATGTTGGGAAGAGAAATGCTACCGATTTTGCATTGTGGAAGTTCTCACCACAAGGAGAGAAAAGACAGATGGAGCGAGAAAGTCCACGAGGTATTTGATTCCCTGGACGACATATCGAGTGTAGTGCGATGGCACGTGCGACGTTGGGAGATTTTTTGGATATCCATACATGAGGGATTGATCATATCCCCGTCCATCATACCAACGAAATTGCACAATCCGAGTGTGGATTTACTGATGGTAAAAAATGGGTAAACTACCGAGTACATTGCCAATTTCTCAATATCGATGCAGCTAAGATATCCAAGTCATTAGGTAACGTCTTTTCATTGCCAGATATTCAAGCCAAGTGATTTGACGCACTCGATTTGCGTTATTTCTATCTCCAAGCACATTACAGATCTTTCCAGGACTTCACGCGAGAAGCACTCCAAGCAGCACAGAATGGGAGGAAGAGCCTAAAGAAAAAGTTGCGTGATGTTCTCCAATCCGTCATTGCGAGCCCGCAGGGCGTGGCAATCTTCTCTTCATGACTGAAAACCGTCTCTGCCGAAAAACTCAGAGCTGACCTCACTGATGCATTCGTCGC
>SKIU01000052.1 GCA_007116275.1 candidate division SR1 bacterium
CGTTGATTATTTGACTACGGAGCGAAGCGACGCCCCGCAAGGCGGGGTTTGTCTATTTTATACGACAAAAAAGAAGAGAAAAATTTTCGAATGTAAAGTAATATATTCTACTATCTATATAGTTTTGTGAGGGGAAAATGCAAGTGGTTGTCAGACCCTGGGGGAGTAATGGTATGTATATATTTTATTCCTTCGGAATCCTATATGTGATAAAGTTTAGCAACAAAAAATTGACTTTTACAAAAAAATAATTATAATGTATATATGTTTTGTATCCTGATTATTTCCCTATGCCAACTTTAGAAGAGATCAAAGGTTATGTCAAAGAACTTTCAGCCGAAGAAAAACTAGCATTATGATCCTATGCAACAGCTGAATGAACCAAAGAAAAACAATCAGCAGAAGAACTCAAACTTTTACAATCACTTCCTACACCTATCACTGATAGTGACAAAGCATTTATCGAAAAGCACAAAAATAACAAAAATATCAAACGAGATAAGATCCAATTCACTGAAAATACTATTGAACTTGATGGACTCAAATTTCCAAGAACGATAGCAAAATACGATGATATTAAAAATACGCCATGATTAAAATTAAATAATAATGTTTACCAAAAGGATGGTTATGACTACTTTACACGAGATGCTGTGCATGAGCTATCAGTAAAAGAATGATCTCCCTATAAAGGAAAAGTACCAAGTAAAGGTCAACGACAAAAAGCAGCAGATGTGTTTGGATGATATGGACTGCTCGGACAAATCTTAAACTATCCTAAGGCAGGTGTTCGCCGATCCAATGGTTTACGAGACTACGTAGGTACTGTCTCCGAACTATGTTCGTCAACTCCTCACGGTGATAGTCATGTTTACAGCGTGTGGTTCACTGCCGATGGTGGTGGTAGTCAGAATTGGAACAATCAGGATACTGCGCGTTCGCTCGTTTTCCTCCAGGGCTAATTGACTATTTGTCTATTTGACTATTTTGTTCGACCAAAACGTATAAAGAAAATTTTCACAGGAGAAATGCTTTGTCTCTCTCTTTTTTTTTGTTGTTGTTTTGTCTGCTAGAGTCTTGTCTATTATTGACTTTGTCTTGTAAATAATTATTGTTGTAATATATGATATAAATATTTTTTGTATATTACTATGTTTTGCTATGTCTACTGTCAAAAACATCAAAACTCAGATAGATGGTTTGTCTTTAGAAAAACAACTATATATCGGTAGTTATGCTAACAAAAAATGAACAGAAGTAAAGCAAGCTGCTGAAGAATCAGCATTGTTTAGATTGCCTACACCTATTACCGATAGTGATAGAGTATTTATTCAGGAGAATAAAGAGAATACGGATATCCAACGAAATAAGCTTGAAATGTTGCCTGAATGATTTAGATTTGATAGTGGAAGAATTTGGCCAAGGAAACCACTAGGGATGGAGGTATTTGAAAATATTGCAGAGCTTATTGAAGGAAAAACAATGTTTAGTATAAAAGCACCATGAGATATTAGTGAAATACCATTATCAGATGTCGTACTTATTCCAAATCATCTTAAAGGTGCTCCATTGTATGAGTATCATGGAGAAGCACTCTCATTGATATGATTGTTAGAAAAAAAATATAATCTGATCGAAGCGACACCTGAAGAAATAAAGCAAGCTATAGCTGTGTTGGGATGATTCAAATCATTGGACTTACTTTCTAAGCTCCTGAATTACCCTCCTGCAAGTGTGCGTCTGCCGGATGGTAAACGAGATCTTGTACATACATCTATGGCTTGGTTTCCTCTTTACAATATTTATGCTGCCTTTCAAAAAATGTCTCATGACCTTTTTGTTGATCGTGTTGATGGTCATAATCTTAGTAGTTCCTCTTATGAATACATTCAGGATAAATATTTTAATCGTGAATATCGTGCGATTCCGCGTATTTTCTTACAAGCTTAAAAGATATATCAACTAATTTTTGTTTCTTGATAGCAAAAAAACTCCCAATTGGGAGCTTTTTTGCTATCAGTGGTAAATAATTTGAATTATTTAACAGCTGACTTGAATTCAGAACCTGCTTTGAAAGTAACAACGTTCATAGCTGGGATTTGAATTTTTTGAGATGGGTTTTGTGGATTAACTCCTTCTCTTGCTTTTCTTTTAGAAGCTTTGAAAGTACCGAATCCTTGGATTCTTACTTCTCCTTGCTTTTTAACACCTGCGATGATAGCATCGATAAATGTGTTAACCAATTCAGCAGCCAATTTTTTAGATACTCCAAGTTGATCTGCCAAGTGTGCGATAAGTTGAGTCTTAGTCATTGTGTACATATATTTAACAAATAAAACTTGTACAATGATTATAATAGGGACGTTATCCTATTTTTCAATAGATTTTAGTGAAAAAGCCTTTGTACCTAGTGTTATGAGTTTTGCTACTTATTAACTGATATTACTTATCGTTTTTTTTATTTTTTCTTTTATTATGAGTTGACATTCTGTTTTAATATTTTCTAATATTTAGCTTATTAACAGGGTTTTTAGGTTTTTTATCGCTCTAGATAATCTTTTTCTGATAGTTGTATCAGGGACACCACAGATATCTGCTATCTCTATCGTACTTTTTTCTTCAATAAATCTGAGAAATATTATTTCTTTGTCAGTTTCGGTTAGTGATTGCATAGCTTGTAATATGTGCTCATATGTAAAATCTACTTCCAATATATCTTGTATATCCTCGTCATCGCTTAATGTTTCTTCAAAGCTTTCTTTGTCATTGTCGGGTTGTATCTGTGTGAAAGGTAAATCTGTTCTTTTTTTAAAGTAGTCTTTTACAATATTTTTGAAAACTATCCATACGTAATATGAAAATTTTGACCTTCCATCGTATTTAGGTGCTGCATTTCGTCGTTTAACGTAAAAATCAGCTATAATATCGTTACAATCTTCTTCTGATATATAGTAATGTGCTTGTAGATAACGGAAAAATTGATCTACTGTTTCTAGATAGAATGTATTAAATGCTCCATGATCTTGTTTTTTGAGCTTTTCTATCAGTGTTTGATCAAAATTGAACATGTCTTATTTGTAATTAAACATAGCTATTGACTTTTAGCTGTTAGCTTCTGGCTGATGTTTCTTATATCAGTTTTTGGAGGACGATTTGGTGAAATGCATCGTCTTTTATATATTCAGATTTTATTCCTCCGATGCAAGTCAAAACTTCTTTTCGTTTTCCTGTTTCTTCATCTTGTTCTACATCTACTA
>SKIU01000007.1 GCA_007116275.1 candidate division SR1 bacterium
AAACGCTATATTACTTCGCCTTTTGTATCTTATTCTTCAGATTTTCAGCGATACCGTTGAACTCGGCAAATGAATTGGTGACGCTATCTCGGAACTGAAAGTTGCTTGCAAAAAATCCGATAACTGCATTGTTGACGATGCTTGTCTTTTGTTGTAATAATAAGCTATCTATCTTTTTCAATGGCGGTTTTGCTTGTTCGATCATCTGTTCTGCTTGCTCTACCCTCCTAAGAAAATCATCTATAGTTCCATCATTTTCTAGTCACGCCTTCGTGAGGGTTGGGTTTGCTATGAGTAGATATTTGTTTCTTTCGTTTAATGGGGCCATACTACTGGCTTGATTGAGCAGTGCTGCTTCGAGTTTTTGATTTACAATATCTAGTTCTTCTTTGTATTGTGTCGCTGGTGTATTATCCTGTGTTCCTTTAATAGTAGCAAATATATTGAATGCAAACATATCACCAAAATTATTTCTCTTAATCGATGAGTCTAAGAACTCTTTGGTCCTGACATGTTTAAATAGTTCTCCGCTGTCTCTGAGTGCCACGAAGATATTTCTCATCTCATCAAATATTTCTTCGATACTATAGATGCTTCTTCATCTTGTAACCGGAACTGATGATGCTGGCACTTGACAAAAACGAATTTTGAATGCATTAGCTTCTATAAGCTGAAAATTATTGACTTGTATTGGCGCACTTCAAACTTCTCCGCATAAACACTTAGCTGTACAAACAGCATAATCTACTGCTCCCAGCCCATCACAATCAGAGATACAACTATTGATTACTGGATCATCTGGTGGTGTTGTCACATCAAAAATTTGATCAATTTTCTCAGCTATTTCATTTTCAAGAATACGGATTTCTTCTTCATAGGTATTAATGCTATTGGGATCGGTTGGATCATAGCTAGGGGCGTTCACAGCGATTTCATCTGCTATAAGATTATTTATAATTTGTTGTTCTTGTAAAGTAGTATAATATTCGTCAAGCAATTCTTGATATTCATCATATGATATAGTTTCTGGTATAACATCAGCTGCTGCTAGGATCGGATCAGTGGGAAATACACACATATTGGACCCAATATTTACTTGCGGTGATGTAGCCGTTGGTGATCATCATAGGAGGGATGTATTGGTTTGGTTAATGAATGATGCATCAAGATCGTCTGGAGATCATATGTCAGTACTATTATCTATACTCGGTCTTCATCATGTTTGCGTATCTGGAACGAGTATCCCTCCTACATTAGTAAATCAACCAGGAGTGTTATTTCATGGCTGTGGTCATGCAGATGGTCATACTGATGCTCCAGCTCTTCCTAGTGGTGTACCAAACTGCTGAACTTGTGCAGATCATCAAGCTTGTGCAGGTGTAGGAAATTGATAATAGACTAGTTCTACTGGTGCAGTATATCACTGAAACATAATACGTCATATATTATAGATATCGACCATAAGGTCATAATCACTGTCTTCCAAACTTCCGTTTTGGAATATATTTTCTCAAAATGTACCTTCTGTTAACAATGACAACGAACGGTTGGTTAACATCTTATCCACATACAATTGTCTCACAGTATTTTCACAACTTACTTGTACATCTATAGTCAATTGCACTCATCAGGTATTGTTAGTTTGACATTGGACAAGTTTAATACAACTAGCATTTTTTTCTGCAACTGTTGGAACTTTAAATTGTGTATTGTCATCGATGAGTTGATCTATCATACGTCTAAATGATCTGTCTCTTATATATCCTCCATTGTTTCATTGTATATTAGTCTCTCCCAAACTTCCATATCATGCAGTATAATATAAGATATTGATAATGTCATTTTCTGTTAGATATCATCCTTGCTCACATGCAGAGTAATTTTTGTGAATATTTCATAAGACAGCTTTTACTGATGTATCGATCACTTGCATATCACGTCCTTTAACAATCTGAAGTGATTGCTTAAATAATGAGCTTACTCCTGCTTGTCATGGCATTTTTTTTAGTGTTCCATCCATAGTATTTTTTTCTACAGCTGTTTCTAACAAAGCCCCAATACTAACCAGTGCAGTACTGTAAGATATCGAAAAAAATCATAGCATCATAACGATGATGCTTTTTATAGTGATAGTATAGATGCTATTACTCGCTGGCATCTTGGACATTTCTTAGCTTATCATATAAAGTATAGAGGGGTGTAACAACCTTTACCAGTTCTTTTCTAAAGCGGTATAAATCCTCATAATATATCAACAATCCGATATGTATGGGAAAGGTCGCATACATTTCACGCAACATTTTATAACTCAGGTCTGTCGCTTCTTGTGTCCATGCTATCTGTTGTTGAGTTTTTTGGATAATGTCTGTCACTCTGGATTCAGCGACCTGTATACTACTAAATTCTGATGGCTGGAGTCTTCTTTCTGTCTGCATCCATCACATATATCGTGACAGGAATAGGCGGTAAAAGAACATCTCATTTTGTACCATAGCGGTAAATGAACTAAGGGATTTGCTATCTGTGCTATACATACCACATAAGATGATATTGTATCATGGTGTCAACGGGATAGAACAGTCCAAATCTCATGAACCATCAGGTGTTTTATTCTTTTCTTTTATTTGTCCTTTTATAAAATCTCGATCAAAGATATTCAGATGCTTGAGCATATTTTCTCCTCTCTTAAAGTAGGCACGCAGACGATTTTCTGTCTTGGGGTACTTACAGTCATTTTTAGGACATAGTGCTCGACCAAATGTATTTACAGAAAACATATTCACCTTATCTTTTATATCTCCATCTTCTATATCAATACCTCAGTACACAGCTGACTGTTTGATATCAAACATATCATTGAGGATCTCTTGTATGACTACCGTAAATTTTTGTGCCACATCACAGTTTGCCATATTGAGTCTTGGGTTACAGCTTGTGTCGTTTTCATATGCAGCATATATACCCAAGGACCTTCGATCGTCTTTTAAGAAATATTGTTTATCATCTGATACAGCGAACTCTCACAAATCAGTCACAAATCCAAACTCTCCACATAAAATATGGATAAATGCTGACTGTTTTGGATGGTAGAATATAGCATTGTTTTGGTTTTGATAGGCAGGTATAGTTTCTGTTCATACTAGATTCATGACATCACAAAATTGTCTGAATACACGATCTCTTATCACAAGAGGATCGCGATTGTTTTGTGATATCTGGTTGGCTAATGATAATTCTTGCTGGATATTGGTTACGAAACCTTGGAAATTATTAGTAGTTTCTTGTGCATAAGAAAAAGATAACGTTACTCCTACAAGGAGCACCAATATACTCAATCTCATCGATAGTTTGTACATCTTTTTCTCTAACAAATAAAACTACCACCAACAGGTACCACCAGCGTTACTACACTGCAACTCACAAGCAATACCCAGATTATGTACTATCATACCTTTGGTATCTTTAGTACCAATAACATCTCTGAGTGTATCCAGCTGTGAGGCAAGTAAAGGTACGTATATAGTAACATTGTGTGGTTCTGTTATCGTGGCATACTGCATCATGTCAGTCGAGACACCATGTACTGCAACCATTGTTTGTGTAAGAGATTCTTTCATAACATCTGATAGTCATGGCACTTGTAGGGCAGTAAAATTATCAATCGTTCTCGCATCAGGATCTGTTTCTCTCAGGTTTCTCAACATTGCAAAATCACTTTTTACTCCAGCTGTTATATCTACCATTGCATCTTTGAACACAACAAATGCGGATGGATCTATATTTGCTCTAATCGTTGGCAATATTGCTGTCTGGAGCATCTTAAAATCAGATCCATAGACAGTTCTTAATAATTGTTGTTGCCTACTTAGTACAGCTTTTTCTTCCGATGTATATGCTGCTTTATTCTCTTGTTTTTTAAAAAAATTTGTGGTTTGTTTTCCTAATAATTGGAATGATCATGCAAGCTTTTTCATTGCATCAGTAATATCCCTTCATGAGTTTCTTGCTGCTTGGATATTTTCTCCTCATATCGTTTCTATGTCTTGGACAAACTGTTTGAAATTTCCTGCACACTGATCACCAAATCTTGCACATTGGTAATCTATTTTCATTTGCTCCATTTTTTGTCTATTAAATTGTATCGAAATACCGTCATCTCATCATGCAGAAAAGTCATTCTTGAATGGGTCAATGGATCCATAGGTAAGAAATCTTTCGAGAGATCTATTGATTTTCTGGAAAACAAATATCGTATTGGCATAGGTTGCTTTATCTGAAAGGAACACTTCGGATAGTAGCTCATCATCTTTATAGGCAGTAAGTATGGTTTGTATTTGTTCTCTATCTGCAAGGGTTAATGGCTCTTGTCGAGCTGTCGATAGAGCAAGTTCGAATATTTTATCTTGCATAATAGACGATAATCTCTGTATCTTTGATCGGTCTCTGACGATGGCTTGATTTTGTGTAAGCAGACCTATTCAGACTAAGTTATCACGACTAATGTCCCATACATTGGTAAATAGCACGGTGGTTACTGCTATCCTAGCCTGCATTTTTTGATCAATACTTCTCCCTATAGCATCTAAAGATCTCTGTATGACATCTCTTGATTCATTATCCAGTTCTAAGATTCCTCCACCAAACAATCCAGGTGTCGTATATGCTCATACCATCGGTCATTCTGGAGCTTGTGTTTGCATCGTATTCATAATACTACTCACCATATCTATGTAGTCTTGGAGTGGCTCTGCAGTTGAACCACATGTATTACAGTCATTACTTTGTGCAAACGAAAATCATAGCATACAGGACAATACCATCATTCATACTATACTATGTTTGACACGCGAATAAGACATATGTTTACAGTATAATAAACTGCTTTTATTATACTATTTAATGCCCAATAGTCCAAAAAAATCAAGCTATTGTTATGGATATCAGTTGACTTTATATTAATTGTGTTTATTACCACATTCTCGTTGTATCTCGAGGTCTTCGTCATGTTCTTTTGTTTTGTGCTAAGCGAACATCTTCTTGTGATGTAAAGAGGTATCAACCATTGAGAATATTTGCTAGAAAATTATATTTTTGCTTTAATATATCATTATCTTCTGCTATCGCCCTAAAATAGGCATTATGATTCATATATAGATTGAAACACTCTGCGAAATCTTCAAAAGGATTGGTCATACCATAACCACTACAAAAATCTTCTGACCTGGACTGAAAATATCTAGTAGATTCGCTTGTCCAAGATAAATTGTAATATGATAATGACGGATCATCGGCAGCAAATACTACTCTTCCAAATTCGGTAAATTTTTGATCTTTATTGCGGCTAACCCCTTGGATGACTCATAGATCAACTATGTGTCATAGTTCATGTGTAAAAACATCAAAAAACTCTGAAAATGTATCTATCAATGATGTATTGAGTACTATCGTATTTCGTGTTGCTCCTCATCTTCTTTCTCATCCATCACTATTGATAGTAATAGTACGCAGTGTATCTACGACTGATGGGAGTCATGATGCGATGAGTAATCTATCTGTTTGTGTAACAATACGTATCATTGCTGCAGCATAAATTAACTTTTCATAACTACTAAAGTCGCCAGCAAATACTATTTTAGTACAGAGTTTTTGGTGAGCATCACATAACGTTTGGAATCTTTGTGTATAGAAATCTTGCGTGAGTGTATCTGATACTTGATGTTGGGGATTCAATAGCGATTCCAATAGACTGTCTATATCACTGTCTACTCCTGTAGCTGTAGATAGTCACATCTCTATAACTGGCATCTGATTAACGTAGTCGACATCATCGATATAAGTAGTTTGATAGCCTATTTCTTTTAAGTTATAGGAAAATCATATATAGAAAACCAATGTTGCTATAGCAAACTTAAGGATAAACATTGACCAAAGTCATCGGCTACTTTTGATTTCCATACCGTCATACATCACGTAAAAGAAGCTTTTCCATTGTTCATTTTATAAAGAAAACGATCACTTTGTCAATATGTAATCTTTTTGCAATACATTGTAGAAAAAAACTAAATCATCAAATAATTATTACCTTAGATTGTTGTTTAGCTACAAATATATTTTTCCCCGACCCACCAGTGATATTTTCGGCAACGATAGCATATTTTTTATGTACTCATTGATCATACAATTGCTGAAATAATGACTGTGACATATGTTTTTGTGTACTGAGAATAAACACTGTATGCTCGTTTTGCAATGTCTGTAAAGTTTTTTCGACTATATTCTTTGCAGAACAACGATCAAGTTGCATCGTTTCGGTTGTTTGGTTTTCTTGCAATACTGGGAATTGTTGGTTATAATGAGAAAAGAAAAGCGTACGATATCCCTGAAAATAGTCTTGAAACTCTGTCCATTGGATATATCTATTGGTTTCTTTATACACAAAGGATAATCCGTAGATTTGATGATCATTTCTTTGTACTGTAAGCATAGTTTCCAATAAGACAGCAAGGTGGTTAATATGTTCATCTATATCTTTCATAACTGTTTCTGGGAAAGTGTTTGCTAGCATCTTATGTCGTGTAAGCATCTGATTTCGTAACTTTTGGGTATAATAAAATCCGTGATGATATAATGGTGGATCAATATGAAGTACTCATCATCCGTGTTGATTAAACAATTTTTGAGTATCTATAGATAGCACTCCGACAAATATTTGTGCAAAACTATAAAATCTTTGTATAGTCGCATATTTTTCTTCATAATTTTCTGGATAACTTCCATAACATACTTGGTAGGTATACACTATTTTTTCTAACATATTGAGCAGATACTCTGGGTTGTATGCATGTGAAGCAAAGTCATTATAACTAATATATCGCCGATCTTGATCAAAAAAACATATACTATAATCATTATAAAAATCTGGATATTTTTTCATGTGACGATACAGTGAACCGTGTGTTGCAAACACTATAGGTGCTTTGGAACTTGGTTTTCTTTCTTGGAGAAAATATACGATGCGTTTTTCATAGTCTTCTTGTATATCGACAATCCCTTGTCATTGAAGATGATGTGAAAGATATTTGAAGAGAAAATTGCACTCTTGTGGCGTGAAAGATTTTTTTTGCATGAGTAAAGTAAATCTTCTAGCATCAAAAAAAGTTTCCTCGTACAGAGATGCTATGCCATAGACACTCATATCATGAAGATGATGTTTAATGATGTCTGCTTTGGTTCTATGAGAAAATACACAGACAACATTCTTCTGTTGCGCTATCATAGTAGCGATTTCTTTGTTACTCTTATTTCCTATGTATAACTGTTTTCCACTTGGATACTGGGATAACTCTGGTGTTTGTGTTTTTTTCACCATACGCTGAGGTGTTGTCACTGATTTTTGTAACAATGGCATAGGAGCTATTGTAGAACTAGGCGCATAAGCAGTAGTATTGATGCATTGATAGAATAGTTGCTTCTCGGCTTTACTGAGAATCGTTATCGCTTGTGGATATGTTTGTATAATCGCATGCACATGACTTACCATATATATAAAAAGTGCTGCTGCTGACTTAGCATCATACAATGCATCATGAAATGTTGTCCCTTCATTTTCCATCGAAAACTTCTTCCAAAGACCTACAAATACTTCTTTATTAGCGACTAGATGTTGACACAAAACCTCTAGAGAGAAACTTGGAACAAAATGAATTAGTCTTTTTGCCCATGGATAAGTATCAACAAATCCTTTGTATGTTATATTTGGGAAAAATCTTTGCATAAATGCAAGATCAAACTCTATATTTTGTCCTACAATGATTGTGTTTTCATCAAAGAATGAACGAAATTTTTTATCGATATCTTGTATTGTGGGTGCGTTGACAATATCCTCAGCACTCAAACCCGTTATATAACTTGTAATAGTTTTCAAATCAATATGTTTATCTGGTTTGACTAACGAAGAAAACTCTTCTATGACTTCTCATTTTTCTGAGAATGCAACAATTCATACTTGGATAATATCATCTTTTTGGGTGTCTAGTCCTGTTGTCTCAAAATCAAGACTCACATAACGATATACCGGACTAAGCATTACTTGGGAGCGAAATAAATCAATAGAAAATATAGTATATGAAATCTATACAATACTAATTCTTGTCATACTCTATCTCTAGAGCGATTTTTTCTGGCATAAGAGTTTTAGGAACAATAATCTCAAGAATATTTTCTGCAGTCAATTTGCTATGAATCTTATCAAAATATACTTGTGGCGGTAGATCTATTTCTATTTGCACTGGTCATCGATAACATTCTTCTTTGAGTGGAACAAAGTCTTCCTTTAGGTTATACAAAGACCTCTCTCCTGTTATAATAAGTCTATAATCTTTTAATGCAACATCAATAGTCTTTTTATTAACTCCTCACAATGGTATAATAATGACAATTTCTTGTGGAGATTCATAGACATCGTATGGTATATGGGGAATAGGTATTTTTTTTGTCATATCAATACACAAAATCTAAATAATACTAGTAATTAGTGATATTAGTTCTTGAGAAAATTTGTTTAATCTTAGCTCTTTTCATTTCTGGATTATTAACATATTTCATTTGTACTTCTCATAGCTCATTATCACTTCATTCTGACAATATCCTAATGTCTCCATTATTGAAAATACTATATATCAATCATGATTTATTAACAACAATACTTCTAATATTATTCACATTTAATGATGTCATATTTCTGTTTAGTATACCTGTTTGATTAAATAGAAATACTCACTTAGGTGTAACTATAGTAAAATCCAATTTGTAGTCTATATATTTTTTCATAACAGGAAGTAAGGATACCGCCCACGCAAGGAAAACAATAACTACTATAAATCGTCTCATAAAAGAGACATCCATTCGCAAAACGGTTAGGTATATAATCAGTATTGCGATAATAGTATATCATAAAAATGGTAGGTGAACATACGACCAACCAAACAATTTACTTCTATTTATTACTAAAATATTTTCACTACCATACTCCTCTACATAACTCGCGACGACTTTTTTTCTATAATTAGTATCAAAATTGGAAAATATTTTCATGATACAATGAGAATGATAAATGACTACTTTCGACGGAGTTTTGTATATGATAATATTCATATATACAATATCATAATGATATATATTCCATGCGATATTGCAATACTGAAAACATTACTTAATAACCGCTGTATGTAGTTTGTATGTATTGCATTGTTTACAAAAGTAGGCATTATAAAAGCAACGAGATCTACAATAAATATTCATATTTTTGAGCCTTGTTGGGATACTATCGCTTGTAATGTTGGTATGCTGTATAAAAATATATATACTGCCCATATACATATCGTTGCTAAGTACTTTTTGCTATGCACTAGTAACACATACAGCAGTGTATATAGTATTATAACCTTAGTTCGTATATAGCAATATACTCGTAATGTTGAAAATCACAGCTGTCCATATCGCACTATATACAACATCCAAATAATCATGGCAGTGAATAACAAAACCGATACCATCACAATACCTATAAGCCAGTATGTTGTAAATAATTTTTGATAACTCATAGACTGAGCATGTAGTATGTGTGTATAACTACTTTTTAGCCTACCATGGGCAAGTAATGCTGCAACAGTTGCTATAATCAAAGCAAATATTTCTATTGCTGTTAAGAAAAAATTTCCTATGATCCTCTGGGTATCGGCAGGAGATAATCATCATAATATATAAGTAAGAGTAAATAAGAAAAAAACAATAGCCACTATCCAATGATAATAGTATTGTCTATAATGATCTAAAGTATTGTTATACAATACTGATCGCATCATATGTTAGTAATAAGTTGAAAATCATGGGAACAATCTGACATATACTTTCCCAATAATATGATCGTAGGGTACGATATAATTTGCACCATCATAACATCATAGACCAAAACAACAAGCGGAATCAGTGCTAAATCATCTATTATCTCACATCACAAACAATCATCAGGTATTGACTGGGAATTCTGTCATCCCACAACGAGCTCTTGTTTGCAGTCATTCAGGTAGATATCGCTCATCCAGCACCTGACAGTCATCATCAGAACAAATAGACACTACTCACTCCTGAATACTAACTGTTTCACCTGGCAGTCAAATAATTCTCTTAATATAGGGGATAGTCTTTCATGGAGGAACAAAAACGATAATATCTCCTCTTTTCCACTGAGATATTCTTGGACTTATTTTATCAACAATAATAAAATCGTTTTCTTCAAATGTTGGCGACATACTAGCTCCAACAACTGTATATGGATTGGCTATAAAAAATCTGATACACAAAACAATCCCTCACACAAATACGAGAAATGCAATAATATCAAATATATCTAACGCTATTTCTTTTAGTTTGGTGCGAGATATTAACATATATTTTTACTTCATAATTAAAACACTGCTCTAGTAAGTATATAAGGGTTTTCTGGTAGTTATTGATTTAGAATGGCATATCATCATCTTCTGGAGATGATACATTATCCCCATCATCATTAGATACAAACTCCCCATCTTCTCATTTTGGATCTAAGAAGATAAAGCTATCGACAATAATTTCTGTTGTAAACTTCTCTACACCACTTGTATCTTGTCGTTTGCGAGTTCTTAATCTTCATTCGATATAGATTCTTTTTCCTTTGTGTAAGTATTTACCAAGCACCTCAGCTCACTTACCATAGGATACACATCTATGATATTCAGCATCTTCCATCATATTTCCATCCTTGTTCTTAAATTTCCTATTGGTTGCAACGGTAAAATTAACAACTGGTGTACCAGTAGATTCAATAGTTTTTACCTGTAAATTGTTGGTTGCTCTCCCAATAACCATTACTTTGTTCAAATCCATCTTCGTATTTATTTAGACAAATAAAGACTATGTATAAGACCTTCATCTTCTTATCAATACCCAATTTGAAACAAAAATCAATTGATTTTACATTGCTATTGTATACAAGTGACACCACTTTGTACGAAAATGTATAAAGTATCCGCGATATTTGCCTGAGTGATGCCAGCCTACCGTAGGTAGGGAATTGGTAGATTTATCCGCCTCTGGCGGACATGCTAGCCAGCCATAGGCTGATGAAACTCACAATCGGCCGAAAGAGATATAAACACTTATAGTCACATATGCCCAGATGATGGAATTGGTAGACATGCTAGACTCAAAATCTGGTGGCCGAAAGGTCGTGGGGGTTCGACCCCCCCTCTGGGTAATTCTAATCTAGATATACATGATGTATTTTATTTATGCAATAAGGAGTCTACATAAAAATTTTACTTATGTAGGCATCACCAATAATATAACAAGAAGATTGCGTGAACATACTAACAAAACACTTATATCAACTAAATATTACGCTCCATTTGCACTAATTTATCGAGAAAAAAACTGAGAATAGTAAATCAGCGAGAATAAGAGAAAAATATCTTAAATCAGGTCATTAAAGAAAACGACTAAAAACAAACTATATAGATACAGTGAAATTGGTAGATTTATCCGCTTCTGGCGGACATGCTAGCCAGCCATAGGCTGATGAAACTCAAAATATCCTTACGGATGTCTGGGTTCAAGTCCACCTCAGGTACCATTAATATCAATTAGATTCTCACACCATGTGAGTTTTTTTATTATAGAATAGCATAGACTCTTCCCAACCGATACAACGATCCGGTCAGAACAACAACAGTATCTTCAGGTATCAATATTTTAGTATCTACAAAAAACTCTTTTGGATCAGGACAGGATTGTATATCTGCTGATGGGAGATAGTTTTTTATATCGTCCTCTGCCACACTTTGAAAAGATATATCCTGGGCTCCGGCAAAAGAACCTATGATAAACTGTTGTGATAAGACTTGCATTATATCAAGCATTTCTTTCCAAT
>SKIU01000016.1 GCA_007116275.1 candidate division SR1 bacterium
CAGATGGAATATGATTTCTTAGTAAAACATGGCTTACCGCTACCAAGAAAACATCGACTTGACCGCATGAAAGAGAATTTTAGTATTAATTAAGGTATACTATACACACATATAAAATCACCTTTTAACACAAAAAAGTACTTTTGTCAATCTTCTCTATACCTGAAAACTAGTTTTTTTGACTTTTTTGCTATTGTTGGCTATACTTTCTATACTTTATACAAGCTAGCATATCATGAACGTTGCCACTCCCAAAACTATCGCAGATCTCGAGAAAGAAAATACGCTCCATGAAGCATTTTCTGAAGATCAAAAAACAGATGGAGTGAAGATAGATAGCTTACATATCACACAAGAAGAGAAATCTGAAAATGACACTCAGGTCGATTTTTCTGACACGAGTACCGAAAAGGTAAAAGAAGACCCAGAACTGCATTATTGGAGATGGTTTTTGCGTTTGGTAACTGTGACACGAGTGAGTATCCTCATAGGAATACTAGCATTTATCATATATCAGTATAGCTATCAATCAAGTATCCCACAGGATGATAATAACAAAATCCAAGCCTATGTAGATAGTCTACATAACTGATATAAAACATTTATCGGCTACTTTGGCTGAGCGAAAACATACAGACAATTTAATAGCACATCGCTATTATGATCTAATGCAGATGAAGCACTATCAAATCTCCATAATGCATCTCTCAATTTCATTGACAAAAGATATATTACACAGCAAGCATTGAGTACATTGCTGGGACGTTATCAGCAACAACATGAAGCATTGGAAACTGCACAACAAGATATAGCACAATATGGATTTCTTCCACAAGAGCTGGTAAGAGTATTTCAAGAAAGTGATGTGCAAGTGTCATTACAAAGATGACTAGTTGCTTTAGAATCTATCAAGTTTAGTACTGCTATACAAGTGTTTTCATATTTGGATACGTTTATTGCAGAATTTGCAAGTTATATGTGAGTAGAGAGAGATTATGTAAAAGAACAGATGCAATATGTCGCCGATAGAGGAGATCAGGATATCTACGCATTTTTATCCAACTGTTATATGAATCCCTATGAGTTATCCTATGATTGTAATATTATAGGAGACTTTGACCTACGATACACAACCCAGACAGATAGTGAGGTGGATCCAAATTTTCTCAAAGCATTACTCTATTATATCGATCAGAAGCTCGAACAGACAGAATTGCCAAGTTTTAATATTGTATTTCAAAGATTTGATCCGCGTGCTGAAACTATTACCTTTAGTATAGAAGTAAATACATTTCAACAAGACGAAGCTGCACTTGTGCAGGCAGGTATCATCAATCCACATATATTTATTGTAACCAATGTGATCCATCTACTCAAAGAAAATAGATTTATCCAATGATCAGCGATTGATACCAAACAGATAAATATTAAACCAAAATTGGTAAGAATAGGATCCAATGAATTTGTCGTTAATAACTCTACATTGCAATATACGCTACCACTACAGCAAGATGTTGCTAGAGAAATATATGACTTCCAGTCACAACAATAGTCTTTAATTGTATATTCTTCACTGCCATGTATACTACACGATCATCACTTATCAAGCAGCTAGAGAAGTCCTCAAATGGCCGCAAGATTTTGTATGTTATGCAAAAAGTACTAGCAGTAGTAAAATATATTTATAGTTTTGTGCGTAGTCATAAAAATATGATGACGATTATGATCCCTATAGCAATCGCTGCGGTTTGACTGTGTATATACTTTATTGTCCGTACAATACTGCTTCATTACTATTTTGCAAATAATCCTAACCTCCTGTCGGACACCAGCCAATATAATACCAGTATAGTATCATGATTTGATCAACAATACGACACCATACCAGATGCTATCGGATGATTGCAAGAACTTACGACAACAGTTAGTAGATATCAAAATTATGTACAGTCTTTACAAACTCCTTACACAGAGTTTTTACAACATAGGTTGTTGCCATCATTATTTATACGACAAGATCCTTATACCGAAGAGATTGATACAAGTATCGTGTGAAGAAGATTTATCAACGAAAATCCCTTTACTGATACTGCATTGATCCAATATTGGAGTGACTTTTTTAGAAACGTCGGTGATGGAACGGATTATATTCTTATTAAGGATATGCAATTATGAACTATGAATCAGTGAGAAGAACTATTTACTATACCAGTTACCGTTTCTTTTCTTGCACCGACGAAACGTGCATTTTTACTCCTTGTAGATAAGTTGTCACTAACTTCACAAGAAGCAACGATATCGTTAATCAACCAATTCTTTTACCATCTGCGAATCGCTATTGAGGATACGATAGAAGAAAAACCCGAATACCAGGATCAATATATAGGTAAATATCTATACGAATGGGCATTCAATGATGGTCCAGGAGATCTTATCACAACTGATGCGATAACACAAGCTATCGAGGAAACTGCACAGTGTCAGTTGTTGAGCAAACAAGCATGCTTGTATACATTTAGAAGTATATATAGAAGCATTCCACAGCTTGCATATGGTGTAGGTCTTCGTGTCGATCAAGATGCAATCAATGCTCTCAAGAGATTTATACAAAACTTGCCACCAGTGATAACGGTAGCAGATTTCAATTTCCAAAGAAGTCCAGCAAGTGTTGGATCAATGCCAGAATATGAATGATCAGTGGTAATACATATGCACGGTAAATCAGTACAGCAAGAAGATCTTGATCAAGTAGCATTTGTATTAGGAGAGCAGTGTTTGGGGAATAATATATTTTTATCACCACAGACAGCTGGAGATATTGTCGACCAATACCTCCGTCGTATTGCAGATACACAAATAGCGCAACAACAAAGTACACAACTCTTACAGTTGAGCCGTTTAATTAGTCAAGATCAAGAATCTTTTGAGACACTTAGTAATTACCAGAAAGTTATTAAACTATTTGAACTCCATAGAATGCTTGATGACGCTGGTATTTGTAGGTAGTTGATTTTCAATTATGAATAGTAAATTGATTAATAATCAATGTCACTTATCATTAACAATCAATAATTAATTATTATTTTCCATCTCTCAAAGCTACTGCTTCTTTTATTTGGTCGGCAGTGTATCCTTTACGCATAAGTTTAGCTACGATATCAAGTCATTCAATCCCACGTCTTTTGTAGTTATCGATTTCTTTGATGATTTTATTGAGCATTCATTCTGCCATATCATCCGCATAATCATGCATTACTTCTTCGATAATATCTTTATCGATTCATTTCTGGAAAAGTTTATTTTTTATAGCGATAGCAGATTTTCATTTTTTGACACATTCGCTGTATATATAACTATCAGCAAACTTCTTATCATCCACAATATTCTGTAGTTCTAGAGTGTCTATAGTCTCTTGTATATCTTCAAAAGCAAATCATTTGCCTAGCATCTTAATTTCTAATTCTTTGCGTGTTTTGGGATAGCGAGAAAGGTAATGCATAGCATATTGGTATGATTTACTTCTGAGTACAGATTCTTTTGGATGTTTCATTAGTGAGAAGTAAGGGCAAAAATAATAGTTCATTCATCGATACTAAAGGTATCGGTATGTGATCATTGAGGTTTGGTGTCAGCTTTAATATCCTGTAAGAGTGCTTCAGTCATAAGGAAATCTTTCCATGTATTGATAGCTGTCGCAAGCACATCACTATCAGTATGATAGACGCAGTTCGCTTTTTTCTCTACAGCAAATCAAGAATCTTTTCTCATTTGATTCAAAAATCTTGATATTTCACGAGCGATTCCTTCTTGTGCAAGTTCTGGCGTAATATGCAAATCCATCTGAACAACAATACCAGTATCTGCAGCCATTTCATCACCATCTAGTCACTCATAGTCGATATCATAATCTTCTGGATCCAAAAGTCGTTCATTTTTTTCGTTATCAAATATCACAAGTTGCCCATTTGGAAGTGCTTTTGCATTTCATTGTTTTCCAAACTGTATAATCTTACCAGTCTCTTTACCATATTTTGTCGATAGTTTATTCCCCAAAGGTTTATATATTTTTTTAATAACAACACTATCATCAAGGATTTTAACATCTTTGACATTCAATTCCTCAGATATAATGTCGTGATATTTTTCAAGTATATATGATTCTTTTTTTGACATGATGATGATCAGTAAGCTAAATAATAGAAAGACTATATATATTCACAACTACAAAGCAACTATTCTATCTGCTGTATATGCCTAATTCCATAATATAATAATATCCCCTGGAGTCATAAATACACAAAGACTATCGAGAATACCAGTTGCCCGGGGAGGCTCGTCAGTCACAGAAGATATACATTGAAACATAATGCTAATACCGTCATGACTATCCAGTATCGATAATCTGCTTTGTGTAGTATATCGGATAAGAAACTCGTTGGTCCATAAAATATCATAACACTACTCATAATATTCCATACAATCGCCCATCCAGCAATCGATCCTATAGCAGTATCAAAAACAGTATACAGTGTCAGATAAATAGCGTAATTAATTACAGCGAAGAGGGTGACTTTTTGCATCACGCTCGTAAATCATATTCTCTTGAGAAATAAAGCTGTCGTAATAAAAAGTCATATAATCAGCCAGTATACAAGCTGATGTCGCTGTGAAGCACTCGTAGTTATACCACTCAAATATAAGATGATAGTTATGACAACAAGCCCACAATTTATTCATTCGATGCTATACCTAGTCCATAGTGGCATGTTACGCACAAAATGATATAGGAGACTAATTAGTTTGTTGTTTTTTGGTATATGATTATTTTTAGTAATTCTCTCTCATGCAAGGATACGTCTTACCGATACCGTTTTAATCTCCTCAGTAGTTGGTATATGATAGTGGAGTATGCGATATAATACAAAACTCAATAACAAGACAAGTATACTATCGATCAACAATGCTGTATAGATATCTTGGACATAATACTGTACAGCAATCAGGATGGTTCATCCAGACAATATAAATACTTTGTACCAAAGGTAGGAAGCGACTTGTCTTCGATGTCATATAACGCCGACGATAAATCATACTATCCCCAGTGTCAATACCCATAGCATACTCACGACATTCCACAGCCCATACCAATCAAGTACATAGCTTGCCTGCCATAATATATACAAGATAGTCATATAATATCAGGTCTGCGCCATGTAGGTTCCATCTTTATAGGAAAAAACCTGTGACGCTAGCCAAAAGATGATATTGATACCCATGATCCATAGTCATATCTGTACAGTATTATCACTAAAAAATGTAGCAATACCGATAAATCATATCAGCATAGCAATCCATCAGACATATATACTATACCTTTGTCGATCTAGAGATTCTCAAGATAATGTACGATAATCCTTACTACTAATAATGACAATAACTAACCCAAAAATTAGTGGAATAAGGCCAATATATCGTGCTCCTATAGCATAAAAAAACCACAAAAATACTGCTAAACTGGTTACATACAGAAGTATAGTCATGGTAATCTAGTGTAAAATCAAAAATCGTCTACTGAGATAATGCAAACATACAAAGATGCTCATACTTATCAAGAGAATTGTCGTCGTATGTCGCAATGTTCTTTTACTGATAAGATATCATGACCACAATGCAAAACCCAGTATACCAATACGCAATAACTGTAACGCAAGTATGGATTCCAAACTCTCTTGTCAGAAAATACTAATAAATAAGCCACTTGCTGTTACGACAATAGTAGTAGATAGTATAATAAGTACTATATAGCGCATCACTCCTTGTGCTTGTGGTCGCCATGTTATAAAAGATTGATACATATCTATCCCCAAAAACTGTACAAACAATATATATTCTCATCCTCGAGCATAGAGTTTTTCTCCGATATGTTTATGTCCTGTTATAGATCCTAATTTCTGTGATCTTCTTCGTCTATCATACACACGTACAAAATAAGGAATAGAAACATGAGAATCTACATTTATTGGCTTATTGGGCAGTGTCGCGATATAGGATTGTTCCATATTATCGATATATCTGTATAGTTGATATATTATCTCGCTAATTTTTTCGGTATTTTTAGATAGTCTCATTTTTTTGAGTGTCTGCATATTGTCGTGTATCTTTTGTATTATTGTCTTTTCTCCATTATAACTATCCATAGCATGTTCAGCATCTTGTAATACTTTGTCCACTGATTGTTGTATATCTTTGGATACCTTATTTGTATGCGATTTTTTGGTATCACTATTACTTCTTTTTGTTTTTTCTATTTGCTCAAGTTGCTGCTGAACATCATGGCGTATCTGTTTAATGGTTGCGATAGATTCACTATTGTCCAGTGGTGTATTATAACTATTGATCGCAGTTATTTCCCACCCAAACATTGTCATCACTAAAACAGTATCAGCAATAGCTGCATGGGTAACAAAATCATGTCTTTCGTTATCTACTTGTATAGACCCATAGGTATCTCCAAATTTTTCAGGTTCTTTGTCGTAGTTATGTGTGCTGATAGCAAGTACCTTATATGTATCTAAAAATGAGTTAAGATCCTTTTGTGTCGGGAAGTTAATAATAGTATCAATACTATATTCTTTTTGTGATATACTCTTGATGACACGAATATGAAACCACATATTATCAATATTGTAGTAAAACTACAAACAAATATAGTTATTTGTCTATGATTATCAATCTATCAAAAATATTGACATATCTGTTTGTGTTATATGTCTGTATACTGTATTGACATATGTTGTTTTGTTCCAATATCTAACCAATGAAATGCTAGTTAAAAACTATGTTTTTGTGGGATAAATAATCATTCCCCTTGATTTTTCTAAAAAAATCATTATATACAGTACAATAATGTTTTTAGTATAGTGGCAAAATAATATCATCGTAACGATAAACGATTAAATGTGTCGGCTGCGATATCTTTTTAATTGCTCATATTCTATGCAATCAATCGTCGGAAATAGTATTCTAGATCAATATTTTGATGAGACAACCATGTCTCTGCACATCAAAGCAAATAGACCTATGACAGTCAAGAAGTGAAGTCCAGCATGACGAAAACCAGTCAAGCTTGATGTGATAAGTAAAGAAGATACATATAAGCTTATTGATACATTATTTAAAGAAGTAGAAGATAGAGATGATTGATTTCTCGAGATCGATAGATCCCTATCCAAAGTTATCCAACTCTGACCATACAGGATAGTGATTGTCTATCCGCCATTATCTGATGGTTTAGAGATGACTATCGTAAAACCAGTCAAAAGACTTACGATTACTGACTACGATTTGGCCCCAGAGGTTATGGATTTATTGCAAAATAAAGCAAAAGGTATCCTGATTTCAGGATCGCCATGATCAGGTAAAACTACTTTTGCACAGGCTCTAGTGGATTTGTATGAAGAATCAGAGCAAGTCATCAAAACAATCGAATCACCACGTGATTTGCTCGTTTCTGACGATGTAGTGCAATACAGTTTCACCTATTGATCACATGAGGAGATCCGCGATATATTATTACTTTCCAGGCCTGATTATACTGTTTATGACGAAGTAAGAAATAAAAATGATTTTCAACTGTACAAGGATCTGAGATTGACAGGTATAGGTCTTATTGGTGTAATCCATGCGACTAAACCGATCGATGGTATTCAGAGATTTATCGGAAACATAGAACTAGGTATTATTCCACAAGTAGTAGATACCGTTATATATATAGATAAATGAAAAATAGCAGAAATATATCATCTACACTTGGCAGTAAAAGTGCCAGAATGAATGATGTCTGATGATCTTGCTCGTCCAGTGGTCCAAGTCAAAAGTTTCTTAACCAAACAACCTGCATATGAGATATATACTTTTGGAGAACAGGTTGTTGTAATTCCATTGGATGGAGAATGATCTAAAGATAAAAAACGTAGTGGTGTATCACACTATGCAAAACAAGCAATACAACAAAAATTGGAACAAGTATTACCTTGTGATTTCCTTTTGCGTGTGGGAACGAATGATATCCATCTCTATGTCCCAGAAGCATATAAGGGACGTATTATTGGAAAATCTGGAGCTACTATCAATGAATTAGAAAAGTCATTATGATTATCCATCAATGTCAAAACCTTTGATGAAGCACCGCTTGCAGAAATTCAAATAGATATGCAAAAATGAAGAAATGAAGTAACCCTGCAATTCCCACCAGGATATGCAAGAGAAACCATCCAATTACTGATAGAGGATGATGTGTTTACCACACAGGCAGATCAGCATGGTCTCGTCAGTATAAAGAAGAAAAATATCATCAATCGTATACAAAAAAAATGATTTGTTGTTGTTGATAGTAAGAAATTATAAGTATATAGTTACCGCTTCTGTCATCTGGCTTCTAGTATATAAAGCTAGTGGCTAGTGGCCAGTAGCACATTTATATTGTAAAATATTATATGTATAACTTCCACTTTGCAAAAATTGTAACAAGTGTGTGACCACTATTAGCAAAAGAAACTATCTTGTCCAAAGTCGTAAATATGGTAGATATATTTAAAATAAGCTTATCACAATGATTTGATGATAATAATAAAAAATATATCGAAACAGTAATGAAACTCGACAATAGTAAAACTATTATGTTTGAAACGAAAGGGAGAGATATCAGAGTGAAAAATCTTCAGGAAGTGAAACTTAAAAAAGGACAGAAATTTACTATAGATTACTCAGAATACGCACAAGAAGCAAGTCATAAATTGTTTATTGATTATCCTTCAGTACAAACCTTACCAGAATGAGCAATTATCTTGTGTAAACAAAGTGGTGTATCTTTGCAGGTGGAAGAAATCGATGGAGAAGAAGCAATTTGTAAAGTGTTGCAATGAGGAACCATACTTCCTTATGATAGTATCACATTTCAAAAATATCAACCAGCAAATTATTTCCTTACTGAAAGGGATAAGAAAGATATAGAACGATGACTAGCACATGGTATCCATCTTATTAGTGCTGCCAATGTTAAAACGGCAGAGGATATACAACATATCAAAACATTCCTTGCTACTCAACAGCAGCCTACTATGAAAGTATTTGCTAAAATAGAAACAAAGGAGGCGGTCAAAAATATTGATAATATCTTGCAAGAATCTGATGGTTTGATATTGTCTGTGGATGAGATAGAATGATTCTTGGCTGATGAGAAAAAAGATGTTTTTACTATCATCAAGGCTTGTAAAAAAATCGGTAAACCTGTATATATTCATTATGTTTACTGAGTAGAAGGAAAAAATTATCCACTATTACAAAAGAAAGTATTGCAAACATACTGTGATGTTGCTGTAGATGGATATTTTATCGAGACAATGATTCACGAGGAAGACCCATTGAGAATATGTTCAACAATGTTCGAAATTCTTTCAGAAATATCAGTAACTCCCCAAAAAACTGATATCCACGATTTTTATAAATGAAGTGATTTTATTATCAGAGATTATATTATCCATAATGCATATAGAATAACAGAAGAGCTTGATATCAGAGCAATTGTTTGCTTTACACACAATGGATATACACCAGCTAGGCTCGCATCATTGCACCCGCATATTCCTATTATTGCATTTAGTAGTATAGATACAACTTATAGATATATTAACACCCTTCGAGGGGTAAAGTGATTCAAAATATCACCAAATTTCAACTACCAGAATCTCAAGAGAATAGGAAAAGAAATGATCAGAATCATCTTCAAAGGAAATATATCCCTTGATGATAAAATTGTCATAGTCCAAGCAAACGAAATCTCCAAAGATGAAAAAACGGATATGATCAATGGAGTAGAATTATATAAATTTAAGAATATATAGTTGACAAAATACATAAAATACATAAGATGTCGTATAATATATTTTATACGGCATTTTTAATAAAAATAATACTAATATGTTAACAAATATCTTAAAGTAATATGGGCATTGAGTTTGTCCAAAACATACAAAATGAGAGGATTAGGATGATGAGAGAAGAGGAGCATGAAAATATAACAGTAGCGTAAGTGATATTTTATTTATCATATGATAGGAGCTAGTTTATGGATAATATATTGGTACATAAAGAAAATACTACGGAGACTGTAGGAAGAGCATGGTGCAAAAAACAGGTAGCGCATATATATAAGCTCTTGCAAAACAAGCATAATATAGAAGCCGATGTGCATACTAGTGGTACAACAAGATGTGAGCTATTTTTAAACAACGATGGTAGTCCAATAGATACAATAATAACCTTTATTGATCGTGAGTTGCAGCATATTTTTGATCCCTTACAAGATATTCCTAGGAATCATACTGATTCTTATCAAAAAAAATATAATCAACTCATAGAAAAAGAAGAAAAATATAACACAGTAAAACAATATCTCATACAGTATAAAGTAGATAGAAACAAATCTATGCTTATTGTAGATCAATAAGTACGTATAGTATATTTTATACTATCCCATCCATGGCAAACTCACTCACCAGAACTGTACTAGATCTTTGAAAATAATATAGATACCTAGTCCCATCAAGAGGATAAAGAATATAACATTTAAGTATCACTCGATAGTGAAATATTTTTCAGCTTTGAGTCTACCAGCTCGTTGGATAAGAACTCCGAGTAGTCTCCCTCAATCCAAAGCAGGAATTGGCAAGATATTAAATAATGCAAGTGCCAGTGATATAATACCACCAAATGCTAAGAATGCTATCCATCCACCAGATTGACGAAGCATATCGCCAAACTTGACTGCTCCTACCGGTCCAGTAAGGTTGTTGAGTGAATTATTTATTTTCTCTCCATCAAAACTCAAAAGATTTTTTCCTAGTGTACCGAGTGCATTAAAGGTAAGATTGGTCTGTGCACCCATTTCATTCCATCATGCAACGATACTTTCTGGGAAAGGAAATTTGATCGGTTGTATTTCTATATTACTATTATTATCCAATACAATACCAAGGATACAGTTGTCGTCAGGACAAGTGGTTTCAGCTTCGAGTACTTGCCCATCGTGTTCATAACCTAGAAGTATGTCACTTCCTATATATCTTTGTAATACGATGCTAATATTAATCGCATTGACCTCTCTACCATTTATAGCGATAATAGTGTCTCCAGCTTCTAGTCACAATTCTTCAGCTATTCATCAAGCAAATACATCACCGATCCTAGCTGGTCATTCAACAAAATCACCACTAAGGAATCATTGTTCTTGTAAAAAACTTGCAGTAGGCATAAGGTAACTGCGTGATTGTACTGCGAGAGCATTCTCTGGGATGATAGAGATAGGCTTAATCCCTCGTGTAAAAATAGCAGTAAATACCGCCCAAGCAAAGAGAAAATTGACCGTCACACCTCCTAAGAGGATGATGATTTTTTTCCATACTTTTGCTTTTATGAAGCTATCTTTAGCATTGAAATCTTCAGTATCTTTGGGATCTTCTCATTTTAATCTCACAAATCCTCCCAAGGGTATTCGGTTGATTGTATATTCAGTTCCAGATTTATCCGTCCAGATTTTGAACGCTTTTGGTGGTATTCCAATACCAAATTCTAGTACTTTGACGCCAGATTTTTTGGCAGCGATAAAGTGTCCAAGTTCATGGATAATAACCAAAAACATAAACAGAGCTATTCAGAGTATAATTCAGATCATAATAATGATAGTATAGTAAAATATAGTATTCTCACACTAGTGAAACAGCATAGATAATCCAGTCAATATTCTTTTTATTTATACAAGACAGTCTATTGATTTGCTATTCTCTATCAATAAAAACTGAGCATTAGTCATTTACCACTCACCATTATATATTATGACATATTATGACGCCCATACCCACCTCAA
>SKIU01000103.1 GCA_007116275.1 candidate division SR1 bacterium
TCATTTAATCTCTGTGATGTTGTTCTTACTCAGATAAAGACTTTGCAACCCAGTCAGCTGATCCAGTCATTTGATCTCTGTGATGTTGTTCTTACTCAGATAAAGCGTTTGCAACCCAGTCAGTTGATCCAGTCATTTGATCTCTGTGATGTTGTTCTTACTCAGATAAAGCGTTTGCAACCCAGTCAGTTGATCTAGACGATCAACAATCAGCGCAGACAACACATCATTATCTATACCCATACCAGATAAGTCCAAATCAGGTCATTCCAAAGCATCAATACGCTCAATAGCCTTGGTATATGCCTCTGTGCTACGAGCCTGTTCAAGCTCTGCATCTGATAGTAAAATACCATCAGGTGCATCTTCTGTAGATGATTCTTCTTCGGAAGATCAAACAACATCTCTAGCTGTCTGTAGACCAAGGAGTTTGGCTGAAACACTCGTCAAAGCATCCAACTGTCCCAATGAAAACGTTTTAGATTTATGCTGATACAGACCATTTTTCCATGCACCCTCAAAAATTAGACCACGCCTATTGGTAAATTTACCTTCTCCATGTAAGGAACCATCTACCCAATCACCTTCATATACCGCACCATGAGACCACGTATACTTCCCTTTTCCAGTAAATCACTGCTTAGATTCTTTAGTAAGTATAGTATATAGTATCTGATTTTCATCATCTATAGTTTCATCAGGATTTTCATTTCAAGATGTAACATCTGGTGTATCCTTTGTTGCAGCAAGTATTTTTGTTATAGTTTGTTTACCTGCATAGCCATCGACTGTGATTGTATCATTGGGATGAGAAGCATTCCATTGTAATTGAAAATTTTTAATCAATTGCTGCGTTTTGGGACCATTGAGAGCATCAATAATAAACGATTCTCATGCTATATCAGAGTAATTGTCATATCAGGTCAAAGATACCAATAGTTTTTGTATAGAGAAAATAACACCAGCACTATTTTTTTCATAAATAGCATTAAAAGAATCTTTACCATCTATAGCATGAGAGAGCATAGCGTGTGCATGCTTATTAGTAATGTTTATTGTTGTATTGTCATCTATTGTAGCTTTGAGTTTTGCATCCTCCAAAACAAGATCTTTAAGATTAGCCAGCTCAGCATTGGTACTCTGCAACAATGATTCTACTTGCGACTCGACCCATCATTCATGTTCATGGACATGAGGACTAAAAGAAGCTTCTATTCACATGATACATTAGTTTAAAACATAAATATAGTATAATTGTACAGAGACAAGATAAAAAATGCAAATTTTTCATAAAGTATATAGACCAATACAACCCAAACATAATATAAACAAAATATTATACAGAAAATTCTTGAGGATTTTGTTCTATAATAAGAGAAACTTGTCTCTTGAGCTCTTCATCAAACATATCTTTACTGATATTTCAATCTTCATCCAACACCTTCTGCAAATCTATTTGCAAATTTTTATTGTATTTTTTATCTTTTCGTTTATTATCCAATCTAAACATTAGTTTTAAGTCCTGTCCATCTTGCAAAACCCTTGTATGATATCATCATGCATCTACCAACAATGTATTTTTTCTAAACAATGCAAAAAATGCTTGATAGGAAACATCATTAACTTTATCAGGAAATAGCTCTGTTATTGAATACTTTGCTCATCTTATAGTGCTATCAGCAAGTTGTTGGTTATAAAATCCCTCACGTCAAGACTCTGCAAGAAGATCAATAAATTTTTGATCAAAATGTGTCATATTACTTTTATCATAATAACCGATATTGATTGATCCTAGAGTGGTAGTTTCACTTCCTTTTCAATAAGAGGAAATGTAGTGTATCTCCACATTGGGGTTTTTATCAACAAAAGATATTGTACGACCACGATATTCTATCATATAAGAAGCAAAATCATTATCTTTTGTTAATTGAGACAATTTTTTATATGTGTAATAGGACTTAATATGATTCAAATGTAAAGCCATAACTTTATCTCATATCTTATCAACTTCAATAGGTATAGTATCAACTTCTTCATTAATTTCTTCATGAGATTCTTCTTCATTAGGTTCTTCATTAGGTTCCTCTTCTTTAGTTTCTTCAACCTCAACCTTCTCTACCGCATAATTAGTACCATATGTATCTATACGCCTATAGCCTTCAGCAGCTATATAATCACCAGACTCTTCATCATACACTATTCACTCAGGCAAAGTGTCTGCCTCTTTTAATTTATTTAAATCCTGCACACTAAGAAATGTATCCTTATCATCAGTAGCCTCTACCCGATGCTTCAATCCACTCAAAGCCCTTTTTGTCTGTTTACCCAACATAGCATCAGCAGTAACAACATCCACAACATCCGACTGTTCTCCATATCATCTTGCCACATTATAACTAATAAATTGACTCACTTTTTGGACAAAGTAGGCAAGGTCATTATCTTTGGGAGAATCAATCATATTCTGTACTCGTTCAGGAACGTCATCAACACCACCTTTCAATGACAGCATCCGTCCATCACTAGTTTGAACATATGTATCAAAGGTATCTATCATAGTAGAAAATTGCATTTTTTTTCATCAAACAACAATCTCTGAAGATTGAAGAGCTTCTTGCAGGTGTAGGGGAGTTATCTCATTAGATTCCTTTGCAGTAAGTCTATCTATAGCTTCTTTTTCTGATTCGCTCCATTCAATATCGAGATCTATTTTTTCTAAATTTTTTTGTGCTTGTTCTACAGACATTTTTTACACAGAGTATATAAAAGTATTATCTAATTGTTTTTTTCAATTCCTGAAGTTTTTCCATCTCATCACCAAGGATTTCATGTTTTTGATTTACATCTACCAGTTTCATCGTCACTTCATAAACATAATCTAGTATATTTTCAGACACTTTGGATCCAAATCTATCGAACAACGCCAATACCTCAGCATAGAACGGATAGCTATCTGCTAATTTTGTAGCAATAGCTTTTACTTTAGATTGTTTTTTCTCTAGTGATAAAGTAGTAAAATCTTTGATAGCATCTTTGGTATACAACATGAATATACATATAAATCATAAAACTATCCATATTATACCTACCAACAACAAAAAATGCAAATTTTCAGCATTTTTTCAAAAAATAAGAAAAATGAGAGATCGATCCCCTCATTAATCATTCATCATTAACCATTAACCATTCACCATTATTATATTACTTCCTCAACTCTCCACCAA